>PUNN01000390.1 GCA_003552605.1 Phycisphaeraceae bacterium | reverse complement strand
GGAGTTACCGATGTTTACCAGCCGGTCGAACGGAAACTCGAGATCACCCGGGGTTGCCTCGGGGTGATGGCTGCATGTGGTCAGCCGGTATCAATCACCACCAAAAGCGGGCTCATCACGCGGGATCTCGATCTGCTCAGCCGCCTCGCGGCCCGCGATGCGGTCCGGGTGGCCATCAGCATCACCACGCTCGACCCGACCCTCGCCGCAGCGCTTGAACCGCGCGCGGCGGCACCGAACCGCAGGCTCGAGACCATCCGCGAACTCGCCGAGGCCGGCATCCCCGTCTCGGTCATGGTCGCTCCGGTCATCCCCGGCCTGACCGAATGGGAAATGGCGCCGATTCTTGAAGCCGCCGCCGATGCCGGTGTCCGCGGCTCCGGTTACATCATGCTGCGTCTGCCTGGGCCGGTGAAGGCGTTGTTTGCCGACTGGTTGCACCGCAATCGCCCGCAGGCCGCGGCGGGCATTCTTGGCCGCATCCGGCAGGTCCGCGGCGGGCAGCTCAATGATGCCACCTTCGGCCGGCGCATGCGCGGGCAGGGCCACCGCGCTGCGCAGGTGCAGGGCATGTTCGAGGTGCTGCGGCGGCGCCACGGGCTTGACCGCGGCATTGGCCGGCCGTCATCGCGGGCCTTTGCCCCGCCGCGTACCACGGGGAATAAAGCAAAGCCCGAGGGCCAGCTTCCGCTTTTCGGACCGGGCTGAGCCGGGCGGGCCGCGCGGCCGCAGCTTCTGGCAGTGAAAGCAGTTGCGCCGATCTGTGGCGTAAGCTGCGGCCGGAAGCGGCCGGGAACCGATATCGTTACCGGGCCCGCATGCGTGGCGGCCGCGCACAGGTGGACTACAATAAAGCGGGTGTCGGAGACATGCGGCTGAGGCCGATGAACCGGCACACCGATAAGGACTGTAAGGATTGCTGGAAGCTGAAGACTCAACTAACGATCACCCGGTAAAGATGAGACCTGCAAATGTTCGAACGATTCACCGACCGTGCTCGCAAGGTCATGGCGCTGGCCAACCAAGAGGCGCAGCGGTTCAACCACGAGTACATCGGCACTGAGCACATCCTGCTGGGGCTGGTCAAGGAAGGCTCCGGCGTGGGTGCCAATGTCCTCAAGAACCTCGATGTGGACCTGAGGAAAGTGCGCCTCGAGGTCGAGAAGCTTGTCAAGAGCGGCCCGGACATGGTCACCATGGGCAAGCTGCCGCAGACCCCGCGGGCCAAGAAGGTCATCGAGTACGCCATCGAGGAAGCCCGCAACCTCAACCACAACTACGTCGGCACCGAGCACCTGCTGCTCGGGCTGCTGCGTGAACACGAGGGGGTGGCGGCGCAGGTGCTGATGAACCTCGGGCTCAAGCTCGAGGATGTGCGCGAAGAGGTGCTCAACCTGCTCGGCGCCGGCGTCGACCCCGAGGAGGCCTCGGCCAAGGGCGAGCCCTCGGGCCAGTCCGGCACCAGCGCCAAGGGCGGCAAGAGCAAGACCCCCGCGCTTGACAGCTTCGGCCGCGACCTGACCGAGCTCGCCCGCGAGGGCAGCCTCGACCCGGTCATCGGCCGGTCCAACGAGATCGAGCGGCTGGTGCAGATCCTCTGCCGCCGCACCAAGAACAACCCCGTCCTGCTCGGAGAGGCCGGGGTGGGCAAGACGGCGATCGTCGAGGGTCTGGCACAGAAGATCGTCGGCAACGATGTGCCCGAGATTCTCGAAAACCGCCGCATCGTGGTGCTCGACCTCGCAATGATGGTCGCCGGCACCAAGTACCGCGGGCAGTTCGAGGAGCGCATCAAGGCGGTGATGAACGAAGTCCGCCGAGCCAAGAACGTGGTGCTGTTCATCGATGAATTGCACACCCTCGTCGGCGCCGGTGGGGCCGAAGGCGCGATCGACGCTTCGAACGTGCTCAAGCCCGCCCTGTCGCGCGGCGAGATTCAGTGCATCGGCGCCACCACGCTCGATGAGTACCGCAAGTACATCGAGAAGGATGGCGCGCTCGAGCGACGGTTCCAGACCATCATCGTCGAGGCGCCGACCAAGGAGGACACGCTGCTGATTCTCCAGGGCCTTCGCGACCGCTACGAGGCTCACCACCGGGTGCAGATCACCGATGAAGCGCTGCGTGCCTCGGTGGAATTGAGCACCCGCTACATCACCGGCCGTGTCCAGCCGGACAAGAGCATCGATGTGATCGATGAGGCCGGTGCCCGGGTGCGGCTCAAGAGCATGAGCAAGCCACCCGACCTCGCCGAGATCGAGGAGCAGATCGAGCGGCTCTCGATCGACAAGGATGAGGCGGTCAAGGCCGCCGACTACGAGCGTGCCGCCGAGCTGCGCGACCAGGCCGAGTCCCTGCGCCGCAAGAAGGAAGAGATCCAGAAGCAGTGGCGGGACAAGGCCAAGGAGGTCGATGGCGTGGTGGATGAAGACGTCATCGCCGAGGTCGTCAGCAAGGTCACGGGCGTCCCGCTGACCCGGCTCGAGAAGGCCGAGAGCGAGCGGCTGCTCAAGCTCGAGGAAGAGTTGCACAAGACGGTGGTCAGCCAGGACGAGGCGATCCACACAGTCTCGAAGGCGTTGCGCCGCGCCCGCAGCGGGCTCAAGGACCCGCGCCGGCCGATGGGCTCGTTCATCTTCGTCGGCCCCTCCGGCGTCGGCAAGACGCTGCTGAGCAAGGCCCTCGCCGAGTTCATGTTCGGCGATGAGGATGCGCTGATCCGCATCGACATGAGCGAGTACATGGAGAAGCACAACGTCAGCCGGCTCATCGGCGCCCCGCCCGGCTACGTCGGCTTCGAGGAAGGCGGCCAGCTCACCGAGCAGATCCGCCGCCGGCCTTACTCCGTGGTCCTGCTCGATGAGATCGAGAAGGCCCACCCCGATGTGTTCAACATGCTGCTCCAGATCATGGAGGAAGGCCAGCTCACCGATTCGTTCGGCCGGCACGTGGACTTCCGCAACGTGATCCTGATCCTGACCAGCAACATCGGCGCTGAGCTGATCAAGAGCGGCGGCGGCTTCGGCTTCAAGAAGCCGGACCGCGAGGCGAACTACCAGCGGATGAAGTCGACGCTGATGTCGGAGATCGAGCGGCACTTCCGCCCCGAGTTCATCAACCGGCTCGACGATGTGATCGTCTTCCGGTCGTTGCAGCGGGAGGACCTCGTGCAGATCGTGGACTACGAATTGCACAAGGTGCATAAGCGGCTCGAGGCTCGCGGCATGACCATCGAGCTTGATGACAAGGCGCGCGACTTCCTGATCGACAAGGGCTACAACCCCGACTTCGGTGCCCGGCCGCTGCGGCGGGCCATCGAGCACCATGTCGAGGATGCGCTCAGCGAGTCGATCCTGAGAGGTGAGTTCCGCTCCGGCCATCACATCCGCATCTCGGTGGATGAAGCCGGTGAGAACCTGACCTACCACGCTGAAGAAACCGGCGGCAGCGATGCCCCGGGCGATGAACTTGCCCAGGCCGGCGCGCAGAGCACCTGACGCCACCGATTCGCATTGCGAGTTCTCCTTTGGACCGCCGGCGCCTCACCGCGCCGGCGGTTTTTTTCCACCTCAAGGACGACCGCAGCCGACCGCGCCCCGGCACTGCGGGTGCGCAGACCCTACCGGCAGCGGCCCCTGTATCAGCCGTGGGAGCCCCTGCTGGCGCCAACCTGCCTTATGGACCGATATCAGATAAACCTTGTCAAGGGCTGGCGGCGGGCTGTCGATACGTCTGCCATATGCCGACCTCCCTGCCTCAGCAAGATGTACCCGCTGAACAGGCACCGATGAACCAGCAATTGCTCCAGCGTGTGCTCGATTCACCCCGGCTGCCGAGCCTGCCGGCGATCGCCGTCGAGGTCATCGAGCTCGTGCGGCAGCAGGATGTCAACATCCGCCAGATCGCCGATACCATCCAGCACGACCCCGCACTGGCCACCCGCATTCTCAAGACCGTCAACTCCAGTTTTTACGGGCAGTCACACCAGATCGCCACCATCAGTCATGCGCTGGTCGTGCTCGGACTGAACGCCGTGAAGACACTGGCCCTGGGCTTCTCGCTGGTGCCCAATTTGAAGGTCGAGCAGGCCGATGGGTTTGACCACATTGAGTTCTGGCGCCGCAGCCTGTACACCGCCGCCGCGGCGAGGGCGCTCTCGCGGCGGGCCGGCTACGCCGCGCAGGAAGAGGCCTTCCTTGCCGGCCTGCTCCAGGACCTGGGCATGCTGGCGCTCAACCAGGCGCTTGACAGTGAGTATCGCGAGTTGCTGGCCGGTCACACCGGCCCGCACGCGGCGCTTGCTTCATTCGAACGGGAGCGTTTCGGGGCTGACCACGCCGCTATCGGCGCCGAGCTGGCCGCGCACTGGAACCTGCCGGAGATGCTGGTCGAGTCGATCCGGCATCACGAAGCCCCGGACGATGCGCCCGAGGAGGTCCGGACGATGGTGTACTGTGTGGCCCTGGGCAACACCGTCGCGGACCTTTTCGGCGGCACAGCCCCGGCCGAGACGCTTCAGACCCTCAACGCCCGCGCCGAGGCTTGGCTGGATATTTCAGGCCACGACCTCGAACCCCTCCTGGCTGAAGTTCACCAGGACACGCTCGAGATGCGACGCCTGTTCAACCTGCCCAGTGGCGAGATGGGCCGGGCTGAAGATGTGCTGATGAAGGCCAATGAGGCGCTGCTCCAACTCAACCTGCTCAGCCAGAAGCGTTCAAGCGAGCTGGCGCAGCAGAATCAGCAACTCAGCGCTGAAGCCTCGACCGATTCGCTGACGGGTGTGGCCAACCGGCGGCGGCTGAACCAGTTCATCGCCGAACGGTTTCAAGCCGCCGAACGGGAGGGCACCGCCCTCTCGGTGATCTTTCTCGATACCGACCACTTCAAGCGTTTCAATGACACCTACGGCCACCAGGTCGGTGACATGGTCCTCGTCGAGAAGGCAAGGCTGCTCAAGGAAAACGCGCCCACTGAAGCACTGGTGGCCCGCTACGGGGGCGAGGAGTTCGCCATCATCCTGCCCGGTTGCGATCGCCTTATGGCCACGCAACTTGCCGAACAGTTCCGCCAGCAGGTCGAACAGATGCCCATCGCCTGTGAGAGCGGTGACTCACTCAACGTCACCACCAGTATTGGCGTGGCCAGCTATGAACCCGGCATCTACCGGCGTCCGGAGATGCTGATGAAGGCTGCCGACCAGGCGGTGTACGCCGCCAAGAACGCCGGCCGCAACTGCGTGCGTATCTTCATCCCCCGCACACCGGCGCAATCCGCATAGCGCCGCAGCACCAAGTGGCACTTCGGTGGCATCTTGCACCTTTATACGGTGCATCAATGGTATTCTGGATGCTTGCCTCGGGGGTGCCATGTCAACAAAGATTGAAGGGGAAACACAAAACAACGTGCGACTTCTTGTTGCATCACCAGTCGGCCCGCGGTTGAAGATTTTGCGATGTTCGGTGTGTCCTTCAACCGTGCTGCATCAGTCCTGATCGAAGTACTGCCTCACAGCGGGGTCTGCGCGCAGTGTTCGCAGTGCGTGATGCAGCCGCGACTTGACGGTCCCCACCGGCACGTGCATGGCCTCGGCGATTTCACTGAGTGACATCTCATCCACGAAACGCAGCAGCACCACTTCCCGCTGCGCCTGCGGCAGTGCTTCAAGCACCCTCGCAAGGTCTTCATCCATCCACCCTTGCGCTGCGGGATTCGCTCCCGGCGGGGCCTCGCCAGCCTGCTGCCGCAGGTGCTCATCAGCGGCGGCCCGCCGTTGGCGCCGCCGCGCCACGTCCATCGCGAGGTTCCGTACGATGGGGTAAAGATACGTTGTCAGCTTCGAACGAAGCGCGAACCCGGGAAACCGCTTCAGCAGGTAGATGAACGTCTCCTGCATCACCTCGAGCGCATCCTCGCGGTCCCGGCAGAAACGGCTTGCTACCGCCAGCACCCAGGCCCGGTACCTGCGGTACAGCACCTCGAACGCTTCGGCCTCACCCGCATTGACAAGCTCGACAAGCTCATCATCCCGCCGCGGGTCATCACTGCCACTCCGTGAGGTCATGGTCCCGCATCATACAACCGGCCATGCCGCAGCGGCAGGACAAACCCATGTAGCTCCAGGGCAAACGCATGTAGACGCGAAACCGGGTGGCATGGTCAGCGGCTATCCGCAGCCGATGGCCATGACGGCCTGTGATTGGGGGTTCGCCGCATGGCCATCAGCCGCCCCCGGAAAGACGGCTGCTGACCATGCCACCCAAGCTACATGCGTTCGCCCTGCATGTAGCTCATGAGATGGGTGCCATGGTCAGCGGGCTGTCTCAGTTCCCGGGGCAGCCCGATGGCCATGCGAGGCAACAAGGCGCTCGGGGCGCCCATAACCCTCCGGGCCGCAGGGCCATCGGCTTCGGACACCCCCGGAGACCGCTGGTCATGCCACCCAACCTTCTCTGGCTGCAAAGGAACCCCGCAACATGTCTCATGCACCCATCTGCTAGGATGCGGGACATGGCTGAATCCACTCCCGCCCGTCCCAACGTCATCTGGGTCTTCGGTGACCAGCACCGCGCGCAGGCTCAAGGCCACATGGGTGATCCCAACGTGCGCACGCCGCACATCGACCGGCTTGCCGCCGAAGGAGTCACTTTCACCAACGCCGTGGCCGGCAATCCCTGGTGCACACCCTTCCGCGGTTCATTGCTGACCAGCCGGTATCCGCACAAGTGCGTCTATCGCACCCCTTCCCAGATGGACCCATCATACCCCACCATCGCGATGGCATTCAAGGAGGTGGGCTATGACACGGCATACTTCGGCAAATGGCACCTCGACGGCCGGTCCGAGAATCAGGGTCGAAGCGCGTTTCATATCGTGCCGCGACAGCGCCGTGGGGGTTTCAACACATGGATCGGCTATGAGAACAACAACAGCCAGTATGACTGCTACGTCCACGGCCACGACCATCGCGGCGAGGAGGTTGAGCTCTACCGCCTGCCGGGCTACGAGACCGATGCGCTGACCGACCTGCTCATCGACGATCTTCACCGCCGTGCGGCCGATCCCGGCGATGCGAGCCCTTTCTTTGCTGTGCTCAGCGTGCAGCCGCCGCATGATCCCTACATCGCCCCGGCCGAGTACGCCGGCCGCCGCAATCCCGCCGACATCATCCTGCGGCCGAACGTGCCCGATATTCCGCGGATCCGCGACGGCGCCCGTCGTGACCTGTGCGGCTATTACGCGATGATCGAGAACCTCGATGCCAATCTCGGCCGCATCCGTGCCGCGCTGGCCGAACTCGGCATGACCGACAACACCCACATCGTGTTTTTCAGCGACCATGGCGACATGCTCGGCTCGCACGGCTACACGGCCAAGAGCCAGCCGTGGGAAGAGTCGATCCGCATTCCCTTCATCATCGGCGGGGGTGTGCCATTCTACGGCCAGCGTGGCGGCCGCTACGCTGCGCCCCCGCTCAACCACATCGACATCGCCCCCACCACGCTCGGTCTGTGCGGCCTGCCCACCCCGGACTGGATGAGCGGATTCGATTATTCGGGCTATCGACGCCGAGACAACGACCTGCCGCTGCCTGGCGAGCCGGACTCGGCTTATCTCCAGCACAACGTCCGCAAGTTCCACTCTCACGGGATCGACCGTACCTGGCGCGGCGTGGTCACGCGCGATGGATGGAAATACACCTGCCTCGAGCACCAGCCCTTCGGGCTCTACAACCTCAACGAAGACCCCTTCGAGCAGGCCAATCTCGCATACCAGCCGGCGTTCCGAAAACAGCGCCAGCACCTCCAGGATCAGCTCGCCGCGTGGATTCGCGAAACAGAGGATGAGTTCCCGCTGCCTACACTGTAACCGCTCACCCTTCAGCGCAGGCGACCATCAATGCCCCATCCATCAGCGCGGGCGCACGCGCTGGCCGGGTGACAGTTGCTCATCGGGTGAGAGGATCACCTGATCGCGCTCCTCGAGCCCATCGCGTATCTCCACACGCTGGTCATCGCCGAGGCCGATTTCGACGGCCACCGCTACAGCCCGGCCATCACGCACGGCCAGCACGTGCCACGCATCATCCTCCCCGCGATAAAGTGCCGTCCGCGGCACAAAGAGCGTGTCTTCCTGGGCATCCGTGACGATCCGCGCCCAGACGCGATAGCCCGCACCCACACCCCGGCCGGCCTCGCGCGCTTCGGCCAGTTCCGCCTTCGCTGCTTCACTGAATTCGATGATGACCGCGATGCGCTGCTCCTCGACGCCGAGTGAAGAAACCACTGTCTTCGCCCGCGGACGGATGCCGCTGACACGACCTTCCTGCACGCGATCGCCATGCAGGCCCCGCAATTCCACCCGGTCACCCTCGCTGATCGCGTAGGCCTCACTCGACAACACTTCGATGCGCACCCGCATCGTTTCGGGCCGGCCGAGTTCGAGCAGCACCGCGCCCGCGGCGAGGTCCTCGGCCCCATCGACATGCCTTTCGATGACAACCGCTTCGCCGCGGCTGCGCAGGGTTGCACGTTCGATGTCCCGATCGATGCGTGCAAGCTCCGCCTCTGCTTCCGCACGCTCTCGCTCGAGCACAGCGCGTGCAAGCGCCTTTCGCTGCTTGAGGTGCTCGACGGCCTGCGGCAATGTCGTGATCGCCCGCTCGATGGCCTCTGCGGCGCGCCACGAAAGCTCATCCTGGCGCCGGTCGACCTCGGACTCGATGTTCAGCAACTCCGCTTCATCGAGTTCGCGCGGATGCGTGGCAGCCTCGGCGTATATCTCACGCACACGCTCAAGCTGCCGACCGGCGAACCCCACCCGTGCTTCGCTCGCCCTCACCTGCTCACCCGCAGCCTCCACGGCAAGACCGACCGAGCGGATGATGTGGGGCAGTTCCTCGAGCGCCAGGTCCTCCAGCCGGGTGTCATCGTTGAGCGCGATGCGTGAGTCGATGGCGGCGATCCGGGCCTCGGCACCGGCCCGCATCGACCGGAGCTCACCGGCATCCAGCCGCGCCAGGACCTGCTCATCACTGATCCGGTCTCCCGGTTCGAGTTCGATCGGCTCGATGGTCCCGGCAAAGGGCATGGTGATGCGCTCGGTACGTGGCAGTTCCGTTTCACCGCGCTCCTCGATCGCCGCCTCGACCGTCCCACGCATCACCTGCACCGTGTCCACCGGCTCCGCAGCGGTCAGCGCTGCGTAGATGATGGCCCCGAGCAGGATAACCGGCACGCCAATGAAGATAACCCAACGCCACATCGCCAGCTACTCCTTGATTTTGAGTGCCTCGAGCCAGTCCATCCTGTTGATCCGCCGTTGCACCAACAGGTGCGCGATGAAGGTGAGCAGCACCGCCATTGCCACAGCCAGCAGCATGCTCCGGCCGTGCAGGACCGTGGGAACGCGCACCAGTTCCGTTGAGACCGCCTGAAGACTCGCATCCGCAAGATGGTAGCCAAGCACCAGGCCGATCACTGCCCCGGCAAGGTTCAACACCAGGGCCTCGCGTAGCAGCAGCGATCCCACCGCCCAGGGGCCATATCCCAAGGCCCGCAGGGTGGCGATCTCGCGCTGTCGCTCACCGATGGCGATATAGCCTGAGGTCATGATGCTGCCGAAGAAGATCACCGTGGCGAAGCCGATCAGCATCAGCGTGAATATCCGCATCGCCCCGACCATGTGCGTTTCCAGCAGTTCCTTCTGTCGCTGCGTATCCCCGATCATCTCGACTTCCGGCAGTCCGCGCAGGGCACGGTAGGTCACTTCAGAGGGGGTGGTGCCCCTGTCGAGCGCAAGCTGCACCGTGGATACCGCCTCCCCACCGCCGAGCAATTGTTCGAGATGGCCGCGATGAATGTAGATCGCCTCGCCCATCAGGCTTTCAAAGGTTCGGGCGATGGTCACCTGTCGTGGCCGGCGCTCACCCCGGGCGGGTGTGAAGGTCACCGTGTCGCCCGGCCGCAGGTCCATCTGCTCGGCCAGCCAGCGGGGCATGAGCAGGCCGCGCTTCGGCGGCTCGATGCGTCGCCCGTCACGGTCGATCGCCTGCGTCAGCCGGTTGTCCCCGGTCAGCCCCGTCAGTGCCACTTCGCGGCGGCGGTGGTCGGCTTCCAGCGTCCCGGGGATGCTCAGCAGCGGCTCGGCCCGGGCCACGCCCGGCAGTTTCGCCGCCGCATGTACGACCTCCGGTCCGGCGAAATCGCGAAGCATCAGGTCAAAGTCGGCCAGCAGGATACGCTCGTACTGAAGCTCGACGAGTTCGTTGAGGCTGTCGTTGTAGACCAGGGCGAGCACGATCATCGCCACCCCCGTCGCCGCCGCGCCGCAGCCCGACACCGCCCGCAGCCGGGCACGCATCAGGTTGCGCAGCGCATTCTGCCAGTTCACGCTCAGCCTCCGCCACAACCAGCCGATCCGCTCCAGCAGCACGCGATGAACGATCAGGGGCGGGCTGGCCCGAAGCGCATCGGCCGGAGCGAGCTTCAGGGCAGCCCGCGCACCCCGACCACTGCCAAGGGCCGTCGCCGACAGGCTGACCAGCAGTCCCGCCACGGCCAGCGATGGGTGAAACCGGCTCACAAGCTGCGGAAGCTCGAAATAGGCCGTGTATACCACCGCCAACCAGTCGGCCAGCAATTGCCCCACCACGATCCCCAGCGCACCGCCAACCCCGCCAATGACAAGGCCGAACTTCACGTAATGCCATACCACCTGCCCATCCCTGTATCCCAGCGCCTTGAGGGTACCGATGATGGATCGCTGCTGCTGCACCATCCGCGTCATCATCACGTTGATCACCAGCACCGCCACCCCCAGGAACAACACCGGCGCCAGGAACGCGAATGCGACCAGTTGATCGAGTTCATCCTCGAGAAACCGGTGGGAGGGTTGATGCCGGCGCGGCGTGACCGAAAGCAGACCGTAGGGCGACAGCAGTGGCCGCATCGGATCGACCACGACATCAGGATGCTCGGCATACCGCGGTGAGACACGCCCCACCAACTGGTTCGATGCCCCCTGCATATCGAAGGCATCCTCGGCCAGCTCGCGGCTGATGTAGAACAGGCCGTAACGCTGCGGGTCCGGCAGAAGCCCGCCCGGCGCCATCAGGTACACGAACTCGCAACTGATCGCAGTCCCCGCGATGCGCAGCTCGTGATGGTTGCCACCCATCTCGAGCGTCAGTTGGTCGCCCACCGCCAGGCCATGAGCCTCGGCGAAGGATTCACCCACGAGCACGCTGTCACGGTCACCCGGCAACGGGCGCTGACCGCTTCGCACCACAATGTCATTGATCGCGACCTGCTCTGGAGGGGGCAGCGAGAGGACCTGCCCCGACACCGGCTCGATGACATCGGCAAGTTCGACCGTGGCTGGATAACTGATTCGCGGCTGTATCGCTTCGATCCCCGGCATCTCGGGAAGCCGGTCCAGATCGGCATCGGGCATCCGCACCATATCGACCCAGAAATGGGCCATGCGGCCGTCACGGTAATAGCTGTCACGCTCAGCGAGCAGGTTCAGATACGATGATGTCATACTGACCAGGCACGCCACCCCGAGTACGACAATCGCAATGATCGACACCAGCACCCCGCGGTGTTGAAGCAGCTCCCGTCGCAGCTTGCGGTTCAGCACGCTCACCAGTCGATCTCCTCGACCGCGGCACGATGCTCGTTCTCAGCCGATTCCACGATGCACCCACTACTCAGCCGCAGATAGCGGTGGCCCAGCCGCTCGATGACCGCATTGTGCGTGATGGCGACCACCGTGGTGCCGAGCCGGGCATTGATATCCACCAGCAACCGCAGGATCGCCTTGCCCGTCTCGGCATCCAGCGCCCCGGTCGGCTCATCGCACAGCAGCAGTTCCGGTTGTTTCGCGATGGCCCGAGCCACCGCCACCCGCTGCTGCTCACCTCCCGATAGCTGGCCCGGAAAGTGGTCCATCCGGTCGGCAAGGCCCACCATCGCCAGCGCCTCGTCCGGATCGAGCGGCTTCTGTGCCAACTCCGTGGCCACCTGCACATTCTCACGGGCCGTCAACGTGGGCACGAGGTTATAGAACTGGAAGATGAAGCCGATATGGTTGCGGCGAAACCACGTCAACGCCCGGTCACTCATGGCTGTCAATTCACGGTCCCGGAACATGACTCGGCCTTCACTCGCCCGGTCCATGGCCCCCATGATATTAAGCAACGTGCTCTTTCCCGAACCCGATGGCCCGACGATCACCATCAGTTCCCCCCGCGCCACCGACAAGTCGACCCCCCGCAAGACCGGCACATCCACTTCCCCCATTCGATAGGTCCGGCTCACCCCGGCCAGCGCGAGCATCGGTCCAGCACGGTCGTGCGCAGCCATGTCATCAGATTACCTTGGCCTGAGGACAACCGCCAGATATCGAACAACCGCACGGACAGCTTGGTTGGCCCTCGGACATTGCCCCCCAATCGCGCCGTTTCGTGAGCCGCGAGGATCAGATAGACTGAATACCAGATGAACGAAGGAGGTTCTCCCACCATGCTGCAAAGGACGTTTCCCAAAACCGGCTGGCAAGTCGGCATCATCGGCTTCGGCGCCTGGGGCATCGGCGGGCAATGGGGGCCGGTCGAGCGGACGCAGGCCGAGGAGGCCCTGCGTGCGGCGATCGATGCCGGGATGAACTTCATCGACACCGCCGATGCCTACGGTGAACCGCCGGGCACTTCCGAGCACATCATCGGCGATCTGCTCGAGCGTGAGAAACTGCGGGACAGGGTGATCCTCGCCACCAAGGTGGGCAACTTCGCCCGCCGTGGCGGCCACCCGCTTCCGTACACCGACCCGTTGCACGTGGAGTTGTGCTGCGATGCCTCACTCTACCGGCTGCGCACCGACACCATCGACCTGTATCAGTGCCATATCGGCAACCCCACCCCTGAGCAGACCGAGGTCTTCCTCGAAGCCTTCGACCGGCTGCTCAGGAAGGGCAAGGTCCGGGCTTTCGGCCTGTCCACCGGCGAGGTGGAACCTTGCAAGGCATTTAACCGGGATGGCCGACTTGTCGCGGTGCAGCTCGACTACAGCCTGCTCAACCGCCAGCCGGAGCAGCAGCTACTGACGTGGTGCCAGCAGCACGATGTGGCCACGATCATCCGTGGCCCGCTTGCCCAGGGTCTGCTCGCCGGCAAGTTCAACAAGGACACGCGCTTCGACGATTCGGTCCGCGCCAAGTGGAACGAGGGCGCCGGCCGCGAGCGCTTCCTCAGCCAGCTCGACACCGTCGAGAAGCTGCGGTTTCTCGAGACGCCCGAGCAGACCATGGCCCAGGCCGCGCTGCGCTTCGTCCTGTCGCACCCGGCCGCCACGGTCGCCATCCCCGGTGCAAAATCGCCCGAGCAGGCCCGGGCCAACGCCGCCGCGGGCGACCGCGTGCTCAATGAAACCGAACTCACCCGCGCCGGGCAAGCCACCGGTGGATGACCCCGCTCGCAGGCAGCCCCGCCTCAACCGATCAGATCCTCGGTCCCACGCGTGCCAAGACCACGCGGCAGGGGCACTGCGCCGCCACGGCGGGACTCACCGGCAACCGGTCGTTCAGGAACTGGGTACGATGTATTGGCCTAGAGCGGTGAACCCGCTCCATGGGCAGGCGCCGGCAAGCCAAAGTTCGCCTGACAGCACTGCCCCTGTGGTTCAGGATCACAGCCCGGTTGCTGATGGAGCAGTCAAGTCATGGCCGACTATAAAGCGATTCGCAAGCAATTCGAATGGCTCAGGGAAGCCAACGTCCAGATCCACCGGACACTCAGCGCTGACATCGACGTATTTTATGCCGTAATGGACTTCGCGCGCAAGCTCGGACTCCTGATTGGAAACACGTTCGTACTCGACGACACGAAATACCTTGCCATTTTCCAGGATCACATCGTCTACGCACGGACCGTCGAGGGTGAGCTCCCGCTCAACCGCTACGCCCGCGCGCACCCACCCGAGGAAGGCAGCAACGAACAGTTATTCATCGAGCGTGGGAAACAGGCGTTTTATGCCGTGCTGTCGCACCATGAGGCCGTGCCGGGCGTCGGCGTACACTGCACCGACATTCTGCGTGACAGGGCCCATTTCCTCGCTGACATTCAGCTCAGCCAACTCTTTGTGGAAGGGCACGTTACCACGAGCGCGGCCTGGCTGATTGATATGGACGAATTTCTGATGACCACGGGCGCTGTCCTTCATCCGAATGCCAAGGCCCTCGAGGGCATCGGAATGCTCATGGACAACCAACGCATCACCCCCGAGCGGGCGCGCCATTGGGACCGCCAGGACAATGGCTGGTTCGCCGAGAAAGTGATCCGGGTGTGCCTCGACCACCGGCCGGCTTCACCCGAAGGGTCGAGGGAAGATCAACCGGAGGAGTACGGCGAAATCGTCGAACCCATCCGAAGCGGCCCCCGCATCGGCCGCAACGCCCCCTGTCCGTGTGGCAGTGGCCGCAAATACAAGAAATGCTGTCTCGGAAAAGAGGAGCTGGAAACAGCAACGTGAGGATAACTTCGCTGCACCGATATTGGCGCAGTGGCAACGCCTCGAAACGTGTTTCCCTTGTATCCTCTCGCGTGCCGCAGCAGCCGGGGCACTTCCGGGGGCACTTCCGGGGGTGCTTCCGGGGGTGCTTCCGGGGGTGCTTCCGGGGG
>PUNN01000293.1 GCA_003552605.1 Phycisphaeraceae bacterium | reverse complement strand
GACGCCGGCCAGCCGGGGCAACCCGGTGAAGCCGGCGAGGCTGAGCAAGCGGATGGACAAGTTGGAGGCGAGCCGGGGGTGCCCGCGGAGCCTGCCCCGCAGGGGGCGGGGGAAGGCATGGATGAAGGGGAGGCCGAGCCGGCAGCACCGGGGGCGGGCGCGGAAGGGCCCGGTCAAGCGGGAGATGCGGGGGACCCCGGTGCGCCCGGGGCCGAGGGGGCTGGCGAAGCGCCAGGTGAGCCAGGTGAATCCGGTGGGGAAGGGGCTGGTGATGCCGGTGGCGAAGCCGGCGCGGAAGGGGCCGGTGAACCCGGCGGCGAGGCCGGTGCTGATGCAGCGGGGGAGGGCGCGGCCGAACCGGGGGCCGGTGCTGAGGCCGACGGTGAACCCGGCGCTGGCGAAGCTGGGGGGGAGCCAGGGGCCGCCGGGCCTGAAGGTGCGGGTGAAGGCGGAACCGAACCGGGCGCCGCAGGTGAGGAGGGTGCCGGCGAAGATGCCGGCGAAGGTGCCGGCGAAGGTGCCGGTGAAGGTGCCGGCGAAGGTGCCGGTGAAGATGCCGGCGAAGGTGTCGGCGAAGGTGCCGGCGAAGGTGCCGGTGAAGGCGCCGGCGAAGGTGCCGGTGGTGAAGCCGGTGGTCAGCCGGGCGGTGAGCCCGCGCCCGCGGGGGCACCAGCCCAGGCGATGGCCGAGGGCGCTGCGGCAGCACTCGAGCAAGCGCTGCGCGCCCAGGCGGAGGCCCTTCAGCAGCAGCTTGCCCAGGCCGGGGCGGAAGGCGCCGAGGGGGGTGGCGGTGAACCGGGTCAGGGTGGTGCCTCCGAGGAGCCCGGGACCGCACCCGCAGGTGAAGGCGAATCCGCCGGCGGGGCCGGGGCGGCCGTCATGGCGGACGATGAACCCTACGACCTCGATGATGTGGACCGTCCCCGTGCTGATGGCCGCGACTGGGATGAACTGACCCCCAGGCAGCAGCAGCAACTGCGGCGGGGCGGTGAGGACCGCGTCTCCAGCGAATATCGTGAGCAGGTCGAGTTGTTCCGCCGCGCTGTCAGCGAACGCAGCCGACGCCAGTCATCCCGCGAGGAGGCCGACTGATGCACCCTCGATGTCCCCAACACGACAGGTCGCGATGGCAGCGGTCGAACCCGCCGGTGGCGGCCGGAGCGGCGGGACCGGTTCGCCGCTTCGGCATCCTCCTGATGATGGCCATGGTGACCTGCGGCGTTGCCACGCTGGTGGCGACGATGACTCATGCACGTGGTGGCGCGGGGGACGACCTCGATGCCGAAGTGGATCAGGCGGTGGCCCGGGCCATCGACTTTCTCGTGGAGCAGCAGCGCGACAACGGCGCCATCTGCGATACTTACCCCCGCAACGCCACCGCCATGACATCGCTGTCACTGCTGGCGATGGCGGCCGTCGGCCATCAGCCCACCGATGTAACCGCAGAGGGTCAGGCGATGCGCCGGGCGCTCGATTACGTGCTTCAGGAAGAAATGCAGGATGAGGAAGGGTATTACGGTTCCGCCGATGGCTCGCGCATGTACGGCCACGGCATCACCGCGCTGATGCTTGCTGAAATGCTGGGCATGGGTGTCGATGCCGAGCAGGATCGCCTCATCCGCCAGCGCCTCAACGGGGCGATTGACCTGATCCTGACATCACAGCAGTCGCGCAAGAGCAACGAGCGTTTCGAGGGCGGCTGGCGATACCTGCCCAACGCCCGCGATGCCGACCTTTCGGTGACCGTCTGGCAGGTGATGGCCCTGCGCTCGGCGCAGAATGCCGGCATCGAGGTGCCCGGCGAGGCGATCGACCGGGCGGTTGGATATCTCGAGCGGTCGTTCGTCGATCGCGGGGGCAATGAAGGCGGGTTCACTTATCAGCCCAACCAGGGGTTGCAACGGCGCCACGTGACCACCACGTCGATGGGGCTGCTGTCGCTTCAGGTCTGCGCGCAATATGATGCGCCCGAGATTCCCGCCGCGGTGGCCTGGCTCGAGGCCAATCCGCCTGAATGGGGTAACCGGTGGATTCTTTACGGCATTTACTATTACGCTCAGGGCATGTACCAGTACGCCGAGGGCCTTCGCCTCGAAGGCGACATCGAAGCCGGCGACCGTCACGAGGCCGAGTCGATGAAGCGTGTGGCAGAACTGCTGCTGCCTCATCAAGAGGACGATGGCGCCTGGGAAAGCCGCGATGGCAGCGAGCGCAATGCGGGCGAGGTATACATGACCTCGATGGCCGTGCTCAGCCTCTCGGTCAAGTATCACTTGCTGCCCATCTACCAGCGCTGACGACATCCGCCTTGATTCGCGAACTCGACACATCTGCGAGAGGTGTCACGCATCCGCGCCGCTGGGCGCATGACACGCGCCGCGGCGGGCAACCCGGGGGCTGGCTGTGTCAGCGGCTGCGGCCCCCCCGGAAGCCGCTGACGCAGCCAGCCAACCTTCTCTGGATACAAAGGCCCCCGCCACACGTGTCATGCACCCCGTGCCGCTCAGCCGGGAAGAATTTCAAGCGGTGGATATCGCGTTCGGATAACATGGTGCCCTCGATGTGCCGGAGGGCGGCACAGGCGATCATTACCCTGTCCAAGGAGACGCCCGCATGCCGATGCAATGGCCAACTTACACGGTTATCTTGGATGACAAGATGGTCGGCAGCGGTTTGGATTGCTTTGGTGTATACAACGCCCTGAAATCGCAGTCGCGCCACGCCGGACAGAAGCAGGATTACACGATCATCCGCGAGACCGATCATGCAGAGATCTACATGGTCGATCTGTACGGTGAGATACATGAGCGGCAGCATTACCTGCGGGCGAGGAAACGCCTGAAATACGGTGCCCGGGCCTGCCGGTGGTCATCCTATCTCCTTATGCTCACCGCCCTCATCACGGCGATCGTGCTGGTGTTCCAGAACCGGGCTTTCGAGGGGCTGATCGTGCTGCTTGGCGGGATTCTGATGACATCACTGCTTTTCGGGATCGGGGCCCTGTGCGGCGGCATGCGGGAACTGGTCGAGTTGACCATAGGAGAAGAACAGTAAATCTGCACCTGCACAGCCCCTTCCATGTTACGCTGAGCAAACGCATGCAGGCGAGGGGGGCATGGACAGTGGCCGTCTGCGGGGTGCATGACATGCGCCGCGGGCATTTTTCTCCCTCTCCCCTCGGGAGAGGGTCGGGGTGAGGGGGCTCAGTGCAAACGCCCAAATGCTTCATGTGCCGTCTTTCCCGCCTCATGCAGGGGTCGGCCTTCGGTTCAGCCACGGCACGACCGGCACGAATCTACCCTCACCCCAGCCCTCTCCCGCCCCCGGAAAAAGG
>PUNN01000419.1 GCA_003552605.1 Phycisphaeraceae bacterium | reverse complement strand
GGGGGTGTCCGCAGCCGATGGCCATGACGGCCTGTGATTGGGGGGTCGCCGCATGGCCATCAGCCGCCCCCGGAAAGACGGCTGCTGACCATGCCACCCAAGCTACATGCGTTCGCCCTGGAGCACGGGGCGGGCCGGGCTCGGCGGCCCGGCGTGGGGTTTATTACTCGCCCTGCTGCTGCCCGAGCCAGTCTTTCCATGCATCGGCGTCCTCGCCGTAGTCCTCACCGGTTACGGCCTTGAGCCGTTCGACCACGTGAGGCCGGTCATCGGCATCGGCCTTTTCAAGCACCCGCACGAGGTGAGCCGGGTCGTCGAGCAGGTCGAAGTGCGTCACGACGTCCGCGGCGGTGGCCCCCTCTTCCTCCCCGGCATCCATCACCTGCTGGAGGCGCATGCGCATTTCCGCGCTGATGTCATCTTTCCTGAGCTTTTCCATGACAAGGTCCCGGAATTCACCGTAACCCCGGATCAGCGCCTCGGTGGCCTCTTCACGGCGGGTGAAGGCATCATCGTCGAGCGCCTCGATCAACTCACGGCCCTGCTGCTCGCGTTGCTTGTCATCCGGACGGAGGCGGGCGAGGGTGGCTTCGATCACGGCCTCATGAGCGGGCGTCAGCGGGGGACGGACACCAAGCGTTTCAAGCGCGGGCACGAGTACCTGCTCAAACCACTCACCGTACCTCCCATAAAAGTGCTTGAAGCTGGGCGAAGCCATCACCCGCGCTGCCGCCGCTTCGACCGCGACGATGCGCAGGGCCCCATCGGGTGACTGGTTGATCAGGATCAACTCGCCATCAATGGAGGTGATCTGAATCCGGGTCGTCCCTTCGGGATCATCGAGCAGTTCGAGCGTACGCCGGGCATCGCCACGACGTTCCTCGATCCGCAGGCGGATGCGCTTATCGCCGCTTTCCAGCGCTGCGGAAAGGCGTTCGCCGCGGAAGCTGCGCTGGCGCTGGTCGCCGCCCATCGCCATGGATGAACCGCGGCCACCCTCCGCCGCCTGGAGTCGTGCGAACAGCTTCTCGATCGGTTCCGGGTCCCCGGCACCGGCGCGAAGCTGGATCACGGCCTGGCCCTGGACCTGTACGTTGCCGCCACCCCGCAGTTGGATTCGCTCGGCCCGCCCGCCACGGTCGGCCTCATCGCCATTGTCGGCCTCGCGGCCCCGGCGTTCGATGGCTTCGCGATCGAGCCGCAACACCCCATCATCCAGCCGAAGTTGCATCATCGCTGCCGTATGCTCGGACGCCGCGACCAGCGGCCCCTCGGCCACGAGCGACCGGAAGGTGGCCGCATCCTGATCCTGCGGAGCCTGCCCGGCCGACGCCACCCCAACCGCGGCGAGCAAGGCGGCTAGCATGAAACAAGAGGTTCTCGAAGAAAACATGCTTGCCAGGTGGTTCGTTCGGACCATGAGGATTCTCCAGTTGTGCAGCTCGAAGCGGGCCGGGCCGATGCTGCCACCGCCGCGCTGCCACGGAGCAACGCAAGGACATCGTCCCTCCCGGCCCTATCCAAAGGACGTCGCCACGGGTCAACCTCCGGTCAACGGTGGCATCACTGTCTGACGCATCTGCCGCCTTATCCGTTTTACAGCGGTCTCGTTACCGCCATCTTCTCATAAACGGCAAGCGTCTGTTCCAGCATTGACGACAACAGGAAGCTTTTATTTGGCCGCACCTGCGGGGCCTGCTTGAGCATCGCGGCGGCCCGGGCGGGGAGCGCCTCGCGATCACCGAGGGGAACCCGCCCCTCGGGCAGCATCGCCTCGAGCACCTCGCCCACACCGCCGTGGTCGTAACCGATCACGGGCACGCCCATGCTCAGCGCTTCAAGCACCGTCCGGCCGAAAGATTCAGGCCGCTTTGACAGTGAGAGGATGATATCGCTTGCGGCGTAAACCTCGCGGATGTCGCTGCGGTGGCCGGTGAAGATGATACGGTCGCCAACCCGGTCCGCCGCGGCGCGGCGAAGGTCGCGGGCATAACGGCGGCGCCGGGGATCTTCACCCCCGACTATCAGGCCGTAGAGCTCACAACCCTGATCCCGCAGCCGGGCAATCAACTCGATGAAATCATCATGCCCCTTCAACCGGGCGATCCGGCCAGGCAGGGTCAGTACCCGGGCACCGCGCAATTGCGGATAGGTGGCATACCACTGCCGCCACCACTCGGGACCGGCCTGGTAGCCACATGGAAACGCCTCCGGATCGACGCCACGGGGGATAAGGTGAATCCGCTGCGGACTATGCCTCGCCTGGCCTACATGCGTTCGCCCTGCATCACCGATCATGGGCCCCAGCCACAAACCGTCACCCAAGGTGCCGGGTCCCCACCACCTCTTCGTACAGTGCCAGCGTGGCATCGAGCATGGCCTGCCGCGTGAACATCGTGTTGGGCCGCGGCTGTGGTGGTGTCCTGAGAAACGCCATGGTGCGCTCGAGCAGCCCATCAATGTCGCCCGGCGCCACCCGGCCCTCGGGCAGCAGCGCCGTGAGAGTCTCACCCACCCCGCCGTGGTTGTAGCCGATGACCGGTGTGCCCGTGTTCAGTGCCTCCACCACCGTGCGGCCAAAGGCCTCCACCGGCTCGGCCGAGGGACAGTAGACGATGGTGCTGAAGCCATAGATGTCTGCCATGTCGCTTCGGTCGCCGGTGAAGGTCATGCAATCTTCAAGGTTGTGTTCGCGCACAGCCTGTTTCACCTGCTCGGCGTAGTGGCTCCGCCGCGGATCCTGACCGCCCACCACCATGGCATGGAACGTAACGCCCTGATGTCGCAGGGCAGCGAGCATGGCGATGAAGTCCAGATGTCCTTTACGCCGCACCAGCCGGCCGGGCAGGGTCAGGATGGGGCGATCATCAGGCACCTCTGGGAATGTGTTGTGAAACGATGCCCGCCATGCCACCGAAGGCCGATGCCCCGGGGCAAACTCCTGCTCGTCGATGCCACGGTAGATCACGCGCATGCGTGAGTGATCGCTCATGGCGTAATTGCGTTTGATGTAGTCCTCGACCGTCTTGGATATGGCGATCACCCGCTCGCCCCGCGTCATGATCGCGCTGTAGGCGCTGACGCTGTAGATCGAATGCACCGTGGTGAGAAAGCGCGGCCGCTCGGCCGGGGCCATGCTGCGCCAGGTGAGGTAACCCAGCCATGCCGGCACGCGCGAGCGGGCATGGAGGATGTCCACGCGCTGCTCGCGGAGCAGTCGGCGCAGGGGTAGCAACCACCGCAACGTCATCGGTGACTTGACCCCGATCGGCCAGGACACATGCTCAATGCCCGCGGCCGTCAGGTCCGCCAGCATCCGGCCCGGGGCCGACACCACGATC
>PUNN01000037.1 GCA_003552605.1 Phycisphaeraceae bacterium | reverse complement strand
TCTCGACGATCTGCCTGGGACTGTGACGAACACGCTTCTTGCCTGACATCGGATTCTCCTTGGCCATGGTGACCAGTAGAGACTCTCATTCAGGCTGGATCAAGTTTTCCAGGGCAGGCCACTTCTTTTCGGCCAAAGCCCCATCGGCTGTTGAATAAGGACGTCCGACGGTGACGGGCGCATCCAATATGTTGTAGGGCCACCGAACGAGGTCCATCATTGTCCCGGCGCGGCATGCCGCGGCGTTGTACGAGTCGCGAGCGTTGAAAATCATCCGCAGATTGGCGCGGATTGACGCAGATTGATGAAGGCGCAGGCAGCCTGTCGGATGGGTACAGCGCGGTCTTCCGAGCCACACCCACCGGTGATGTGTGTGCGATCCCGCGTCCGCTGCGGCGCTCATTGTGCGCCAAGAGTCATATCTCATCCCCTGCCGGAAACGAACCCTTGACCATATCGGACCGCGTCCATCGAGACCGGGGCTTCGCGATGTACAGCAAGTGGCAGTGGTGGAGTGCGCTCGGGGGACATCGCTTCACCCACCCCACTTGCTGAATCTGCCCTCATGTTCATTCCGGAACGGCCACAGTTCATCGTCGTTCGCGCAGGGTATTAACATACTTCACAAGTTCAAACAACCACAAGAGGCTGAATAGAATCGGCAGCAGCCACATAGTGCCCATGTTAGTCGGATCAATAAAACCGTGAATAAGAATGGGCGTACTCAGCGCCAGGACTACCGCGGTATAGAACCAGAACCTCAGGTGTGGTGAGTAGGAAACATCATACGGCCACATTCGGGGCAACAGACTGACTTGGACAAGAGTGTCGCTCCGCAATATGAGCACGATTCCCTGTTGCAACGCTTCTGCATAATAGTCATGGACTCCTTCCTGCCAAATGTGGCGCCGGTGTCATGTACTGATCCGTGTAAGCCAATATCGAACATACCTAATGTTCCATGACCTCTGTCAAGAAGAAATCACGACTCTTCAGTGACGACACAACGGTGGACGTCGCGACACACCAGGTCGAACGGTGTACACTGAAGTCCGCGTAGAAGCAGATGGGGCTCTCGTCGATGCATCGGCCGCGCCGGGCGAGCGACTTCTGCGCGTCCCGGCGCATGCACTGTGCAGAAATATCGCGGGTAAACGAACGACCGGTCACGAGCAGCAGGGCCACCGTGGGTGCAGCCCATGTGCTCAGTGTTGTCAAATGGCTGTATGTACGCGTGAAGGGTAGCGCTGAACGATGCTTCGATCCAGAGGCGTCGGCGGGCGCAGTGCGCTCTGAGTACCCACCGATCTCGATGCTGTCCGGTCGCATGTCAGTCGATCTCTCCCAGCAGCACGACATCAACGCATTTGAATGGCACATGACGTGTTGTATCAAAATCGGCATTGCGTTTGACACGCCTGGCCATCAACGACAAGCTCAGCGTGAGGCCGAAAACAATATCGCCGCCGGCCACAGCACATACGGATGCCACGCAACACATCAGGGATCCGGGAGCATGGAGAAGAAGAACGCCATGACGCCGAACAGTCCGGCAGCGAAAAGAGCGGGCGAGATGCCTTTCAAGAGCGTTTTCGGCAGCAATACGGCGCGGCGGATGGATGATACGCCACGTTGACTTACTCGATAATATGTGGTGAATTCGATGTGTTCCTTCGGGGCTGTCACGGATCGCAATAGATCAGTGGTCGCACCTGCAAGGCGCCTTAATAGCCCGTACCGTTGGGCGGAGGTATCGCTGCCCTGATATTCAACTCGGCATGGAGAATCCGCAATCACAGCACGCCAATAACAGGCCACTCTGTATTCGGCCTTGAGGTTGCTGAACAGTTCGCAGTAGGTGTCTGCCGACTTTGATATTGTGAGTTTCGAAACGATCGACGCGTAAAGCTTTGCCCCCTCCAGCTTATTGCCGATGAGCTCCTGTACCTCGCCCACCGTACCGCCGGATTCAATGAGGCGATGCGCCTCGTCCGCGACACTGCCGTGATGAAGCTTGTTAAATGCCATGTACGAACCCTGTACAAGTCGTTAGAGTGGCCGGGGTGATAGGCGCATCTCCAAGTGTGCGGTGGGGGATGCATCGCCCCCTTTTCATCGCCCTTCACCGGGCAACAGCTTGTCCTGCTGCTCCTCAGCGTCCCTCCGCGCCCTCGGCGAGAATCACCCGGCGCGCTGATGGCCCCCGCGAGTATCGTACAAGGGATTTTGTACCGCCGCGCTGCGGGATGCCCACCTCCAGCCCCCCGGCGCAGGGTATCCGGAACACCTCTCGGCGGGCGGGCCACATCAGCGGTGTACGCGCGCAAGGGGATCACGCGGCGTCGGAGGCATCCTTGTCCTGCTTGGCTTCTGAGTCGGCATCGCCGCCGCTGATGATCTGCGGGATGTAGGGCTCATCTTCGGTGAGCACCTTGCCTTCCCGGGTGCGTACCTCGGGGACGGGGTTCTCGGTGAGGTGTTGCTTCCATGCCGATTCGAGGGCAGCGCGCTTGTCCTCATCGAGCGTGTTGAAGCCGACACGGCCGCGGCACTTGGGGAACTTCGAGCAGCTCAGCCACAGCCCGCGCTTCGAGTCGCGAAGGTTCAGCGGGCTCTCGCACTTGGGGCAGGGCACATCCGTAAGCAGCGGCGGCGGCTTGGGCAGCTTCACGTGCCGCTTCTTCGGGTCGAGGTTCACCACGCCTTTGCAGTCGGGGTAGTTCACGCAGCCGAGGAACGGGCCGTACCGACCCACCCGCCGCGTCATCCCGCCCCCGCACAGCGGGCAGAGGAGGTCGGTCATCTCCGCCTCCTGCGGGTTGCCCTCGCGGTCGATGGGCGCGGCGTAGTCGCAGTCGGGGTAGCGGCTGCACGAGAGGAACCGGCCGTTCTTGCCGAAGCGATACACCGTGCCCGCCTCGCACTTGGGGCAGGTGTGCGGGGCCGGCTCGGTCTCGGCCTTGGCGTGGGTCATCTGCTCGTGGGCGTGCTCGAGCGCTTCGCTGAACGGGCCGTAGAACTCCTTGAGCATCTTCCGCCAGTCGAGGCGGTCTTCCTCGATGTGGTCGAGCTCGGACTCCATCTCCCGCGTGTAGGCCACATCCATGATCTGCGGGAAAGCCTCGACAAGCTTGTCGGTCACCACCCGGCCGAGATCGGTCGCGTAGAGGCGGCGGTCGCGCGGCGGGCTGATCTGCTCGACATAGCTGCGGTCCTGGATCGTCTGGATGATCGCGGCGTAGGTCGACGGCCGGCCGATGCCCTCCTCCTCGAGCTTCTTCTGGAGCGAGGCCTCGGTGTAACGCGGCGGCGGGTTGGTGAAGTGCTGCGTCGGCTCGATGTGCAATGGACAGAGCGCC
>PUNN01000404.1 GCA_003552605.1 Phycisphaeraceae bacterium | reverse complement strand
GCCATCGGGCTGAAGACCCCGCAAAGCCCCCTGATACAGCCGACCCCGAGGTTGCCCGACGCGGCGCGTGTCATGCGCCCGTTTACCCTGGCATGTGGGGTTGACTGCTCGAACGTCCGGGCCTACTCTTGAGGCATGAAACGTGGCGTCCTTATTCATCTTAGCTGCGCCAAGGTCTGCCTATCGGACCTCGCGCGGTGTCGTGGATAGGACGCTCAACCCGGCTCCTGACAGCCTTTGACCGTTGAACGCCCTGTCCCGCCACCATCGCGGACAGGGTTTTTTTCTGCCCGGAGTGTTTCCCGTTTGGAGCCGTTGAACGCATGACCCGTTTCACCAGGGCCCGGCCGGCCACGGCCACCACCGCCAGCGTGGCAGTGGCGGCGGAAAGGCCGGCTGAAAGGAGCGTTGACCATGTCCGAATCCCAGGCATCCACCACCGCATCGCCCATCCCTGTGCGCATCTTCGACACCACGCTCCGCGATGGTGAGCAGTCGCCGGGTGCGACGCTGAACATCGAGGAAAAGGTCAAGATCGCCGGCCAACTCGCCCAACTCGGCGTGGATGTGATCGAGGCCGGCTTCCCGATCACCAGTGTGGGTGATTTCGAGGCCGTGCAGCGCATCGCCCACACCGTGGACGGCCCGATCGTGGCCGGCCTGTCGCGGTGCATGCCAAGGGACATTGACCGTGCCGGCGAAGCGCTGAAAGGGGCGGCGCGGCCGCGGATTCACGTATTCTGCGCCACAAGCAAGATTCACCGCGAGCACAAGCTGCACAAGGCCATCGACGAGATCATCCGCATCTCCGTGGAGTCGGTGAAGCAGGCGAAGCAGTATGTGGACGATGTCGAGTTCAGCCCCGAGGACGGCTCGCGCACCGAGCTCGAGGTGCTGCGTGACATCACCGCAGCGGTGGTTGAGGCCGGTGCGACGACAGTAAACATCCCTGACACCGTCGGCTTCGCCGTGCCTAGTGAATATGGCTACATTTTCCGTTATCTGCGGGAGCAACTGCCGCAACTTGATGCGCGCGATGTCTACCTGTCGAGCCATTGCCACAATGACCTCGGCCTCGCAGTCAGCAACAGCCTCGCTGCCGTGGCCAACGGTGCCCGGCAGGTCGAATGCACGGTCAACGGCATCGGTGAACGGGCGGGCAACGCGGCGCTCGAGGAAGTGGTGATGGCGCTGCGGACGCGCCAGGACTACTACGACCGCTTCACCACGCGGATCAACACGAAGAAGATCTACCCCGTTTCCCGCATGGTCTCGACCTTTACCGGCCTGCACGTGCAGCGCAACAAGGCGGTGGTGGGTGAGAACGCCTTCGCCCACGAGGCGGGCATCCATCAGGATGGTGTCATTAAGCACCGCAGTACCTACGAGATCATGGACCCGCGCGATATCGGGGTGCCCGAGAGCAAGCTGGTACTCGGCAAGCACTCAGGCCGCAACGCGCTGCGACAGCGGCTGGCCGAGCTTGGTTTCGAGGTCGATGCAGAAATGCTGGAGAAGGTCTACACCGCCTTCAAGGAGCTCGCCGACAAGAAGAAGGATGTCTTCGATGAGGATATCGAGGCGATTGTCGATGACCTGCTCCAGGAAGGCCGCAAGCTGTGGGAACTGGTGCGCTTCCAGGTGGTCAGCGGGACGGGGGTGATCTCCACGGCGACAGTCGAGCTGACCGACACCGCCGACGAGCGGCGGCTCGAGGCGGCGACCGGCGATGGCCCCATCGATGCGATCTACTCGGCGATGCAGAAGATCACGAACGTCGTGCTCGACGTCGAGGATTTCGAAACCCGAAGCGTCACCGCCGGCAAGGAAGCGCAGGGCGAGGTGACCATCCAGGCCCGCCACCACGACCGCAAGGTCAAGGGCCGCGGGCTGAGCACGGACGTGGTCGAAGCCGCGGCGAAGGCTTACCTCGCGGCGATCAACCGGATCAAGACGGTCGAGGACCGCAAACAGGCCGCCGCGGCGCTGAACGGCGATGGTGTGACGACAACCCCGTAATCCGCCTGCCGGCCTCGTGGCCCTTGGGGCATCAGGGGTGCGAAAGTCGGGTTGATGCCGTCTGGCGGCCAGCGGCGAGGCGGTGAGGACCTTGCCTCCCCGGCATTGTGGCGGCGGCACGGGCGGGATATCGTCCCACGGTCCTGCCGATACACCATCAGGGACGATGCAACCCGCAAGGCCCCGGCAAGGAGTATGGCACCCGTGAAAGACCACCCGAAAGGCAACAAGTCGAACATGCCTAAGCATTTCGTGCTTGACACCAACGTCCTGCTTCACAATCCCGATGCGCTGTTCATGTTTGCAGACAACGAGGTCGTCATTCCCTTCGCGGTGCTCGAAGAGCTCGATAAGTTCAAGAAGGAGAATACCGATGTCGGCCGCAACGCCCGGCAGGTCATCCGGCACCTCGATGCACTGCGCGTTCGCGGCAGTCTCGGCGATGGTGTGCAGTGGAATGGCAATGGTGGTCGCATCCGGATCGTCCTTGCCGATGAAGACCGGCCGGGGATGCTGCGGGAGGACACGCCCGACAACCGCATTGTCAGCGTGGCCTGGGCTCACCAGAAAGATGGCAAGCGGACGGTCTTTGTCTCCAAGGACATCAATGTCCGGATCAAGGCCGATGCCCTCGGCATCCACGCCGAGGACTTTGAAGCGCAAAAGGTCGATGCGGACCAACTCTACAGGGGCTACATCGTTGCCGATGTGCCGGGCACACTGATCGATCAGCTATACCAGGACAAGCATCTGGCGATGGAGGCGCTTCTCGAGCAATTGCGCGCTACCACCGCCGCGGCCGCTGAAACATCCGGCACCGGCTCGGGGCCAGGCGCTGAGTTGCCTGGAAGCGACGGCGGCAATGAGGCGACCGGTGGCGGGGCCGTGGCCGCCGCCACCAGTGTCGGCCCGGGTGCCACGCCGGCCACGCCCATGGACCAGCTCTTCGCCAACGAATACGTGCTGATGCGCAATGCGCTCGATCCATCGCACACCGGCCTCGCCCGCGTGCTCGGTGAAACCAGCCAGCTCATCCCCGTCCACGGTCCGCGCAAGCCCGTCTACGGCATCATGGCGCGCAACATGCAGCAGACGATGGCCTTCGACCTGCTGCTCAACGATGATGTGAAGCTGCTGACGTTGCTCGGCACCGCCGGCACGGGCAAGACGTTGCTCGCCATCGCCGCCGGCATGGCACGGGTTTTCAAGGATCAGCGGTTCGACAAGCTGCTCGTGGCACGTCCGATCATGCCCATGGGCCGTGATATCGGCTACCTGCCCGGCGACAAGGATGAGAAGCTCTCGGCCTGGATGCAGCCGATCTTCGATAACCTGACGTATCT
>PUNN01000167.1 GCA_003552605.1 Phycisphaeraceae bacterium | reverse complement strand
CGATCGCGAGTTCGTACGCTCACCGTTGAAGGTGGCGCAGGTCGAGGACCGCTACGAAATTCACGTCCGCGTGGCCGGTGGTGGGTACGCCGGCCAGGCCGGTGCCGTGCGCCTTGGCCTTGCCCGGGCCTTGTGTGCCCATGATCCGGCCCTCGAAGCGACACTCCGCGACAATGGCATGCTCACCCGTGACCCGCGAAAGGTCGAGCGGAAGAAGTACGGCCAGCCCGGCGCCCGCCGCCGCTTCCAGTTCTCGAAGCGCTGATCACTGCCCGGCGCGGCGGCCGATGCCCCCCTGCCGGGATCCGTACACCCCCCAACTACGACCACCCATCCGCTCAGGCACAGGGTCCACAGCGGATGGGTTTTCTTTTGCGCCCATTGCCAGACGGTGTTGCTGATGCGGCGAGGTCGTTGGTGAAGATGGGAAGAGATGAAACAACGAAAGGCTCGAAAACCGCGAAATGGGCGTTGGGGGGGCACGGCAAACGCATGTACCCCCAAAACCGGCTGGCTGCGTCAGCCCCGGGGTTGCCCGCCGCGGCGCGTGGCATAACCCTCCGTGACCGGGGTGTGAGCAATCACCTGGATTTGACCCACCAGCGACCACTGAGAATTGCCCCAGGGGGGCCGGGTGTCGACGGGTGCCCAAGGCGGGTTCGTCCTGAGGCTGTCCGAAATCACCCACTTGAAGCGAGCGGGCGAAATTGCAGCGAATGCAAAGGGCAAGGCAAGCGCCAAGCGGCGCGGCTGGCGCATGAGGACCGCCCCGCACGCCAACGATGCGATCTGAACATCGTTCACCACTCATTGCCGCTCGAAAAGCTCATCGAGCCTGGGTAGCGTGATAGTGAATGTGGTTCCACATCCCGGTTCGCTTTCGACCTCGATGCTGCCGCCTGCATCGCGAACCAGGTCGCGACAGATGGAAAGGCCGAGGCCAGTGCCCTTCGGTTCCGATGGGCTTGGGGGCTCGTGCCCTGCCGGCTCGGTGACGAACGGCTCGAAGATGCGTTCCATGACTTTCTCGGGGATGCCCGGCCCGTTGTCGCTGACCTGGATTCTGACAAGTGATCCCTGGACTTCACCCGTGACCGTCACGCAACCCCCCGTACCCTTCAGTACGCGTCGGGCGTTCAGGAAGAGGTTGAGGATCACCTGCTGAAGGTTCACCGGCGACATGGCCACGCGAACTTCCGGGACATCCACGGTCAGCTCGTAGCCATCCTTGGCCGGTGGACGGGCAAGACACTGCACCGCATCATCAACTGTCCGCGGCAGGGGCGCGGCGAGTTGCTCATCGGCCTCGCGGGCGAAGCCGAGCAGGGAATTCGATATCTGCGATGCCTTCTCTGCACCGGTAAGGGCCTTCTCGACGGCCTTACGCATGAGTGCCGCATCGTCGCCGTTGCCGAGGGCGAGCTGAGCATAGCTGACCACGGGGGTCAGGATGTTGTTGTATTCGTGGGCGATAATCGTGGCGATCGTGCCAAGCGTGGCCAGACGATGTGACTGGATCAGCCCTTCACGCACGCCCTGCAGTTACTCTTCAAGCTCACCGAGCCGCGAAAGCAACTGCTCGACCTGAAGCAGGTCGTCAGGGTTCGGCGAAGCAGGGCGAGATTGTCTTGGGCTATGGGCGTCCACGCTGGGGTCATATCGGCAGGCATAAACGGAGGGCTTGATGACAGAATGGGCGTTGAAGCAGGGGGAGCGGCCGACCAAGGAGGGGGCTTGACCAAACCAGGAATGCAGTGGTCGCCTGGCGAGGCTGCGTGCGGCCCCCGGGAGGCTGTGGGGTGCCCGGCACGGCCTCCGGGCCAGGCCCGGGGACATCGGGTGACAGGGGGCTTGAGGGTTAGCGGACATTCCGCAGATCAGGCCCGGGTGGGTCAGTGGCCCATAACACGGGGAGTGGGGAAGAGGCGGCTCGCTCCACCGACTCGGCGATGGCGAGCACCAGCGGCACGATGCCCCGGGGCAGCAGGGGCGCGGGGCGTGGGGGGGTATCGTCATCGCAGCGAAGTGATGCGATCGCAAGCCACTCGAAGGCGATCTTCTCCTCACGGGAGGGCACTTCCATCGGTGGCGATGGGGATGGACCAGCCTCCTGCCGGCCCGATGGTGCGGTGCGCTGGTTATTTTCCGGGCCTCCCCCGGCCACCGAGGCCGCCGGGGAAGAAGAGGCGGGCGCGGGCTGCATTTCGAAGATCAGGTTGACTTCGTGATGCTGTCGGGGCCCCTTGTGATGCTGCTGCTCGAAGATGGCTTCGCAGCCGCCGGCGAATCGCCCGATGCGGAACGGAATGCCGGTCTCCTCTCCCATCTCGCGGCTGAGGGCATCAGCGGCGGTTTCTGCGAACTCTACATGCCCACCGGGGAGAAAGGTGTGTCCGAGGCGGCGGTTTCGGCAGATCAACAGATGGTCGGCTCGGATGCACACGCCGCGGGCGATGAGTTCAATGGCATTCCTGGACATGCAACGATCCTGGCAGTGCGTTCCCCGCGGCGGACGGTGTCGGGCGAGGGGACGGATGGGCTTAGGGACGTTTCGGTGGCGATGGGATGTTAGCAGGGCGCAGCCAACGCTGTTTCACATGAAACGGGATTGTTGGTGACGTCAGATTCGGTAAGGCGCGGCGGTCCGCCGTGGCCGGGCAAGGGGGCGGCGTCGTCACGTGGCGTTGCCAACCAATGGGCATCGCACTTCCGGGGCTGCCCCCGGCCATGCATAGTGCCGGCACGTGCGGCGCCATCATCGCCCCGCGCCGTACTGCGGGATTGGCACTGTACAGTGGGCAGATGTCGCTTGGTCGCGGCCGAGAGATGTCCTGTTTCACATGAAACAGCGTTGAGGGGGCAAGCATGCGTCCCTCGGGACACATGGATCGGTTGCCCAAAGTGGGCAGCTCGGAATAACCATTCGCCTCGGTAGAGGGGGTTAGGCGCGAGATGAAGCCTCCCTCAGCACCAAAGGCAGTCCGCCCGCGGTGCGGCCGCCAACCTCCACGGCCCCATGGGCACCGCCATTCCCCCTGTGACGGTGCCGGTGGCGCCGGTGATATTCCCGCCTAGACCGGCTGGCTACTCCGTTTCACATGAAACAGCCGTTCTCATCCGTGCCGGGTTTGTCAGGTCGCCGCGGACCTCATCGAGTGGCGCGGCCAGCGCGCTGTCTTCAGCCCGATGGCCATGCAAACCGCCGGCCGGAACTGCTTCCTTCCCCCCGCCCCCAGCTTGGCGCCCTGGAATCCGGGGGCCGGGATTCCGCAGGGCAAACGCATGTAGCTCGGGTGGCATGGTCAGCAGCCGTCTTCGGCTGATGGCCATGCGGCGGCCCCCTTCCACGGGCCGCCATGGCCATCGGCTGCGGACAGCCGCTGACCAT
>PUNN01000457.1 GCA_003552605.1 Phycisphaeraceae bacterium | reverse complement strand
TGGATCAATGCTCGCGACTACGGCGTTCGTGCGAGTGACGATGTCGATGACGCGACGCAGTTGCAGAACGTGCTAGACTCCGTGGCCGTGACGGGTGGGGTTGTCGTTCTGCCGCCGGGAGAATACAGGCTTGAGAGTGATGTGACAGTACCGTCGGGAGTAACTCTAGCAGCTGCGAACGATGGTGTGACGTTCACGGGCGCCGGTGCGACTGCTGCGTTCACCGACAGCGTGACAAGCCTGATAGGCGGCACGTTCGCCACTGAAGAACAGGCACAGGAGGGGACGGCGACTGACGTAGTAATGTCACCACTGCGGACGACCGACCACCTTGAGGCGCGCCGCAATGAGCCGAACGGCCTGGCGGGTCTGGATGAGAATGGACACCTCGTCGGTCCGATCATTGTAAGAACAGGCACGCCCGAAGAAATCGGAGGTATTGTTCTCTCGGATGGAGAGATCGCCTTGGCGGAAAACCAGTTGATCCGGGGTGACGGGGAAGAGGAAGGCGGATTTCCTGTCAGTCTTATTCATTTCGAGAACGGGGCGGTAGCTCGTGCCCGGATGTCCGGCTCGGGAGATCCCCTGGACAGTCGCGGCGATTATGCGGTTGATTTCGGAAGTCCGTTATTTAACACTGATTTGGTAGCGTCTGGTGACCGTTCGTTCAACTTCCCCGGGGCTAGCAATAAGGCGGCGGCAGATCAGTCAGCAGCCATGTCTGCGGGCAATGCGAGGTATCCCGGTCAATTTTCTGTCGGTTCCGGCGAAGATTTTTACCAGTACAGTACCTTTACCCGCGGTTTAATAACGGCATCGAACAGTTTTGTTTCGGTTAACTTTTTAGGGTTCTCAGAAAATATTGAAATCAAGGAAAACCAGACCGTGTTTTTTGAGGCGATGTTTGTCGGCCGGAGAAACGATGGCACGGCCGAGTATGCCGCGGCTACCCTGAAGGGTCTGGTTGCCCGCGAGGAAGGTCAGTCCCCTCAGTTCGTAGTCAGTACTCAGGAAGACATACTGAACATGCCTCAGGATTGGGGTGTGGAGGCTGACATCGACGGCGACAACCTGCGATTCCGGGTAAAGACCGCCGGAGATGCGGTAAGATGGACAGCCGGAATCAAGCTGGTGGAGGCCATGCCATGATAACCAGAAGACACGGTGAGGGCATAAAGATGCGGGCCCCGACACTGGACGACATTGATTACAATATCGACGTGGAGCCTAGAAACAAGGTGCTCGTAGAAGGCACCGTGACCAGCGAGACAGAGAATGATGTCACAATGATGGTTGAGGACGATGGAGAATTGTTGAAAGAGCACAGGGTTTCTGCTGAGCTTCCGCTGGACTCTTTCATCCCTTCTGGAAAATGGGAGTCAGGGGACGAGGATGTCGCAACGGTAGATGATGACGGAAGGGTTCGACGGGTCGATGACGGTGAAGTATCCATCAGGTTCAGACACCCGTGGTTGACGAGACAGAAGCTGCTTACGGTCGAGATCGCTACGGGCGTCGTGGGTGTTTTCGAGTCATTTGTGAGCGGTACGGCGGCGGCACACATGTTCGATCAGGTGAGGTCGCGTGTGGATGGGAAAGACCCTCAGCAGGCCATGGCGTTGTATTCCACGATGGACCACGCGGACAACATCTATGTCCGTAACACCGAGTGCTGGATAAGTGACGTGGACACAACGTGCATCCCGGTGGCCAGAGGAACGTCAAGCGGTCGCTTCCTGCCTACGGCGATCAGCCCTGTTCATGTTATCGGGGCGGCTCACACATCGGGATTTAGAACGGGCAGCACAGCCAAGTTCGTGGGGAACGATGGTACGGTGTATCAACGTGAGGCGATCGGGCAGACCACGATCACGTCCTTCACGGGAGGAAGCAACCTGAGTCGGGATTTTCGGGTGTTGATTCTGAATGAGCCGTTGCCGGAAGAGATAAAGCCCGCCAAAGTCATCCCTGAAAACATATGGGACTACATGCCGGTATTGACGGACTATCAAGTTCTGCACGGACACCCCCGGGTTCCCCTGTTCACGCCTAACCAGACCCGAATGGCCGGGGTTCGCGGTTTGCGACAGATTGTTCCCAATGATGAGGTTCAATTCTTGGCTACAAGAACATGGCGAATGACCGATGACGAGGAGCTTGACAATTCAGATACCAGTCCGGAATGGGCTCCTTTCGGCCCCTTTTTCCAGCCCATGGTGGACGGGGATAGCGGCCACGGGTTCTTTCTTATCTTGAACGGTGAGTTGGTGTTGGTATCTGTGTGGACCAGTTCCACGAGCGGATCAAGCTTGATTTACAGTTTTAACGAGATAAATACGGTCATGGCCAATCTGCAAGGGGACCATCCCGAGTCAGAGATTGCCAACGCCGACCCGTATCAGCTTGATGCGGTGGACCTCAGTGGATTCACCAACTTCGGAGACTGAGGCAATGACCCGCACCGCGTGCATCACAATCCTGATATTTGCACTCCTTCCCGCCTGCGAAGGCTTGCAATACGTTGAACCGCCCGAGCCGGAGTATCCTGAGATAACACTTGAGGACTCGCTGTTCCACATCAGCAATGTCCTCAAGATCGAATCCGACAGGCACATGGAGCAGATTAAGGACGCTGATCTGTCAAATGTCGAGGGCATCACTTCTGATGACTTCATGCGTTTCTCGGCCTACGTCCCCAACCTACCAGCCATCGCCGAGCGATCCGCATTGGATGGACGCTACTACGATGTCATGATGGCGGTCGCGCTCTACCATGATCAGATGCAGCCGTTCGCCAAGGCCGGCGTGATCGACATGCCAGCAGTGCCGGAATGGGACGAGCGGGTGGAGATCAGCCAGAACTACTACCAAGGTCATCCGGCCACGTCGGGGACAACGCTTCCCGAGGATATTTGGGAAGGGGGTTGGGGCTTGCGTCACCTGCAGGGAACCGGCCGTGTATCACGGAATGAGGTTGAGCGGCACTTCATCCCCGCGTCGTGGTTGCAGCAGCAGTATTCCAGTGTCGCATACGACAGGTTCCGAGACTGGACCAATACCAGCTGGCGGGAGCCCGCCAGTGAATTGGAGATGCAGCAGGCCGATTCGTTCGTTTGGATGTTGGACAGGCACAAACTAAGCCTGCTGGTCGAGTGGTACTATCGCGATGAATATGAAGCAAACCCGTCGCTACGGGAGTGGCGGGAACAGCAGCAGGGAGGCGGTTGATGCCTTGGGAAGTGCAACAGCGAAGTCTGAACACCAGCCCTGAGGGCTACTGCCGTATTGACGTCAACGGCAACGTCCGATTGAGTAGGGCAGACTTGGAGCGGTTCGACCTGTGGGGCAAGGAGGTCGTTGCCGTTCTCGCTGATTGGAAACGGCGAATGC
>PUNN01000189.1 GCA_003552605.1 Phycisphaeraceae bacterium | reverse complement strand
GTGGACACGCAGGAGTTCGCAGCCGCTCTGAGCTACGATGCCGGGGATGTGCTCGAGATGATGGGGGTGGACATCGATGGGCTCGGGCTCGAGCTCTACAAGCTCGTGGCGGTGGAAACCACCAACCCGGCCGCAGGGGCTGACACCGGCGTGTATGGTGAGTTCGGTATCCATGCCAGCTATGGCCTCGATATGCTCGGCGAGGACATGCCGGTGACCACGAGCATCGGCTCGACACTCGGCTGGTCCTACAAGGACTTCTATCAGGGGACAGGGGTCAACAACCGTGACTGGGGCTTTGTCAGCCTCGACCTCGGGGCCGAGATGCCGCTGACTGCGGTGATCCCGGAAGAGTTCGGCGCTTGGAGCGTCGAGATGGGCCTGAGCCTGACATGGATCGGCAACGCACCCTCGGCACTCGGAGCCGGCATCACCAGCGGTTCAGAGCGCTTCAAGGCCCTCTGGCACACGAGCGTTGGCGTCGACTTCTAGACGTTTGCTCTCATCCACGCTGGCAGGCGAGCCCCTTTGGAACCCGGGGCGACACCGCCTTGCCGCTTCGGGCTCGACCCCCGTGGACCGGGTCGAGCCCGTTTTTCATGCGCCGGTGAAGAGATGGGGTCACAGCGCTGACCCGACCGGACCGTTGGCCGTCACAGACCCGCTCCGTAAGCCGCTGCGCCATGGTTATAGGACCTTGAGAAGCTCCGGGGAAGGTAAGTAGGGCACCTGCGGGAACTAATGTGAAGAAAAAAATGTTAAGGGACTTGACTACTGTAACCGATTCTGATTAAATATCAGCGATCGTTGCGTCGACGATCAATCCGCTTTTCAGGGTTCCAAACGTCTGGAAACATCACAACAACGACCTGGTAAGGAGACACACCATGTCCAATGGCATCAAACTGACAGGGACAAGCATGGCCGCCAGCGCCCTGGCGTTGGCAGGACTTCTCGGCACGGCTAACCCGGCCAACGCCGAGGCGGCACCGGGCGGCGAGAACATCGACGCCCATCTCGGCTTCACCATCACCACCGACTACTACTTCCGCAGCGTCGCCCTTGAGAACGAGGGCGCGATCTTCCAGCCCGAGTTCGAGGTCGGCTGGACCGTCTGGGAAGGCGACGTCATGGGCGAGGAAGTCGCTCTGCGGCCCTACCTCGGTGCATGGATGAGCCTGCACGACGGCGGCGCCACGAGCGTGGCTGGTGGAAGCAACGCCATCTTTCAGACCAACTACACTCTCGGGGGCGAGATCCATCTGCCCTACAACTTTGATCTCGACCTGAGCTACACCTTCCTGACCTTCCCGACCTCGACTGCACCAGGCACCGACATCCAGGAATTCGGCGCCACCCTCGGCTACGATGCCCAGGATGTGCTCGAGATGGCCGGGATGGACATTGATGGCCTCGGGCTGAACCTCTACAAGACCGTCGTGGCCGAAACCGTCAATCAACTATCCGGCACGGATCGTGGCGTGTACGGTGAGTTCGGCATCCATGCCAGCTATGACCTCGATGCGCTCGGCGAGGACATGCCGGTGACCGCGAGCATCGGCTCGACCCTCGGCTGGTCCTACAAGGACTACTACCAGGCGCCGGTCAACAACCGTGACTGGGGCTTTGTCAGCCTCGACCTCGGGGCCGAGATGCCGCTGCACGCGGTGATCCCGGATGAGTTCGGCGCCTGGAGCGTCGAGACGGGCCTGAGCCTGACATGGATCGGCAACGCGCCATCCGCGCTCGGGGGCGCTGCCAACATCACCAGTGGCAGCGAGCGCTTCAAGGCCCTCTGGCACACGAGCGTTGGCGTCGACTTCTGATCGCCTGACCCACGCAGGTTGGCAGAGGGACGCCCCCCGGAACCCGGGGCAAACCAAAGCCGCCCGCACAAAGGCTCGACCCCCGTGGACCGGGTCGAGCCTTTTTTCATGCGCCCACGCAACCGGCCCCGTCTCTCGAGCCGAACGCTGCTTCGGCGCGGCAAATTGTCATAAGCTATGCCACTAAAATTGTTATCCGCAGCACGCCAAGCTGACAAAATGCCGGCGGTGGGCCGAAAACTGGCAGCCGGTTGCAATAAAACCACTTGACTGAGCGCTCTACCTCTGGTGAAATACCCCTAGATCGTTGCGTGGACGATCAATCCGAATTCAGAGGGTTCCAATGTCTGGAAGGGTTCCTGACCTCTGGACACCACAAGGCTTCAGGTAAGGAGACAGTCTTATGTCCAAGGCTATCGCATTCAGCAAGGCTACCTCAGTGGCCAGCGCCGTGGCGCTGGCGGGACTGCTCGGGGGTGCTCACGCGGCTCAGGCCGAAGCACCGCCAGGCGGCGAGAACGTTGATGCCCACCTCGGGTTCAACATCACCACCGATTACTACCACCGCGGCGTCGCCCAGGAGAACGAGGGTGTGATCTTCCAGCCCGAGTTCGAGGTTGGTTGGAACGTCTGGGAAGGTGACGTCATGGGCGAGGAGGTCGCCCTGCGGCCCTACCTCGGCGCGTGGACCAGCATCCACGATGGCGGCTCGCCCAGCGGCGGCCCAAGTGCCATCTACGAGTCCCGCTACATCCTCGGCGGCGAGGTCGGCCTGCCCTACAACTTCGACCTCGACCTCGGCTACACCTTCTTCAACTTCCCCGGCGGCGTGATCAACGACACCCAGGAGTTCCACGCCACCCTCGGCTACGATGCCATCGATGTGCTCGAGATGACCGGCCTCGACATGGGTGGCCAGCTCGGCCTCGACCTCTACAAGACCGTGGTCGCGGAGACCACCAGCGGCCGGCACGGGCCCGACACCGGCGTGTACGGTGAGTTCGGCATCCACGCCAGCTATGACATCGATGCGCTTGGCGAGGACATGCCGGTGACCGCGAGCATCGGCTCGACCCTCGGCTGGTCCTACAACGACTACTACCAGCCGACTCCAGGGGTCAACAACCGTGACTGGGGCTTTGTCAGCCTCGACCTCGGGGCCGAGATGCCCCTGCACGGGGTGATCCCGGATGAGTTCGGCGCCTGGAGCGTCGAGACAGGCTTGAGCCTGACGTGGCTTGGCAACGCGCCGTCCGCTCTTGGTGGCCAGCTTGGTATTACCGGCCCCGGTCCCGGCGCAACCAGCCGCGAGCGCTTCAAGGTGCTCTGGAACACCAGCATCGGTGTGGACTTCTGATTTCAGTCGAATCCACATCGGCTGATCGACGGTGGCCTCCAGGAACCCGGGCCCCGTCGAACACGCCGAACCAAAGGCTCGACCCCCGTGGACCGGGTCGAGCCTTTTTTATTTGGCATCCAATGAAGCCGTCAGACGGCCCCCCAAGCTTCATGACACGTATCGCGGCTGGCCGGTTGGGCCTTCGCTCCCCTCTCCCTCGGGAGGGGGGCCGGGGGTG
>PUNN01000183.1 GCA_003552605.1 Phycisphaeraceae bacterium | reverse complement strand
GGACTCCGGGGGATTCCGGGGGCGGGGGCGGCGAGTCACTTGTCCGGACGAACCGGCCGGGCAATCGGCAGGCATTGTAACGGCAGAATACCGTTCTTTGTGCCCGCCGGCGTTCATGTGCGATGCGGGGGGGCATGACGGGTGCATGACCGCTGGTGAATCACCGTCGTGGCATTGGTGAGGTTCGATCAGCAGGATGGAGGGACGCTGTCGTTCATTCGCCCGGCTGCGGCAGCGTGATCGCCTCGGTCGGCTCCCTGGCGCCGGCATCGCCATCGTCACTCTGGATGGCCACGATGCGGTATTGCAATGAGCGGCCCGACGGGGCGAGATAGTCGATCCATTCCGGCTGGTTCAGGGTATGGCCGCGATCCTGAGGCGGGCGGTAGGCGATGGGCGTCCACTGGCCACCCTCGATTCGCCGGTCCACGCGGTAGCCGATTTCAGCATCGGTGTCATCACGCCAGCGGAGGTGAACGGCATCTTCATCGAGAATTTCAGCGGTGACATCGCGTGGTGGGCGCAGTTCACCACCAGGATCCCGGGTGATGGCGTTGCGGGGCGCGCCGGTGCCGCCGCCGGCCTCGTTGGCCACGATCGCGATATCCGCCGCGCCCCGGGCACCCCCGAGCACCCCGACACGGCCGGGCGTGCGGTTCCAGGCCAGCAGCATGCCCTGCACCCCCACGCCATAACCCCCGATGTAACTCGCCCCGCCCTCGCCCCGGTCATGCTCGCTGCGGGTGACCGCCCACGAGCGGATGAACGTGCCGTTGTGGTTCTGGCAGAGAATGCCCTCGCCATCGTTGCCGGGGGTCGAGCCGAGGTTGTCGTAGTAGTTGCCATCCATCCACAGGTCGCGGCCGGCCATGTCGAACGCGCGGCTGTAGTTGTCCGAGATCATGCCACCGCCCCCCTCGGAACTCTCGACAAATCCGTCGAGGGTCAGCCGCCAGCCGCCGATGCCATACGGATCGTCGCCGGCGCGGAGGTACTCGCGCTCGTTGCGGTTGTTGCGCACCACCATCCAGCGGCCGGAGAGGTTGAATCCCTTGTGGCCGTGGCTTGCCACGCGGTTATCCAGCACGGCGATGCCGGGTTCGTGGTAGCCGCGATCGAAATCATCGCGGAGCGGGGACTGGAGCAATGCGAGCAGGTCCTTGTTGATGTCGATCCCCATCACACGGCCGTAGTCGAACAGCACGGTGCTCGTGCGGGTCGAGCCGATGTCGTAGTCGTTGCCGCGGCCGGGGCCATGTACGGGCGAGGTGCGCACGGTGGTCTGCTCGTAAGCGAACGCGCGGTCGCCGGACATGGGCAGGTCGTTGTTGGCCACGAAAATGCGCGAGCCATACGCGGCGATGCGCGCTGCGTATCGCGCCATGTGAAAACCTTCGGGCCCGAAACCATCGGCCGACTCCTTCCGACCGGCGGTGTCGAAATCATTGAGCAGGGCGGCATCCTCGAACACGCAGCCGAAGATGATGCGGCCATCACCGGCGCCGCGGAAGCGCTCAGCGTCCGTGACGGGCTCGATACCGGGTGATCCGCGGAACGGCGTGCCGTCAGGGTCGCGTCCACCATTGCTGCGAAGATGCACCGGCCCGGCCATGAACGGATCGCCGGGGTGGGTGCCATCGGGCACGCGGTCGGCCCAGTCGGGCTTGACGTAGGCGCTGCGCCAGCTTCCCGCCGTGGCCCAGGTGGCATCCGCGGGCCAGTCGAAGTCGGGGCCGAAGTAGACCACACCGCCTACAACGTGGACCGAGCAGATGCCGACATCGTCCACATCACTGAGCCGCCCCCCGGAACCCCCGGAATCCCCGCCCCCGGAATCTCCGCCCCCGGATTCTCCGGCCCCCCCGGAATCCGCGGAACCCTCGTCCCCGGAGGGCTTCAATCCAATGATGTTCCAGTCCAAGGGCACCTCGCCGCCGCCGCGCTCTTGAAAGCCGAGGATGAACCGTGTCTTTGGCTTGAGCCCATCGCCGCCGATGGCCCGATCCTGGCCCTGCTCGGGCGCTTCGCCACGGATGACCACGCCCGATCGGAGCATGAGGCCCCGGCCATCGGGTCCGTTGGCCGGGCGGTCGGAGAAGTCGTAAGTGCCGGCCGGGTAGTAGAGCACACCGCCGCCGGCCTCGTAGAGTTCCTCTCGCGCGTTCTCGAAGCGCTCGAATTCGGTTTCTCCGTTCTCATACCCGCCCATGTCGATCACGCGTGACCACGCAATTCGATCGGTCCAGGCGGGGTAGCCATCATCGTCGCCATAGAAGGTGGCGATGGGGTTATCCGTCGGCACCCCGGCCTCCGCCTCGGCGCTGAGCGGGTCGGCAGCGGTCATGGCGAAGCCGGCTGCCGCCATGACGGCGGTCAGGAGCATCCAGGGGTGGCGGCGATCGCGAGGGTGTGTCTCATTCATAGAAGCCTCGGGTTTGCATCCTGGTTTTAAGTAGGACGAATGCAGGTGGTGTGTTATTGCCGCCTGGGCCAACGGACGTATCTGCCACCCAAGCTACACGATCCAAGCTACACCAGTTCGGCCTACCACCGTCCCTTTGCTTGAACGCGTTACCTGCGTCCCTGCGCCCTATCTGTGGCACAAACACGCGAATCGTTTGCTGTTTACATGCTATCGCTTGGGCCCTACCTCCTTTCCGCTTCGCGGCTTTGTGTGAGACCGTAAGCGGATGGAACTACGAAATATGCGAAATTCGCGAAAGGGGACGGGGGTAAGTGGGCGGGTCAATGCGTGGGGTGTTCTGTGGAAAATCGGATAAGATACGAGGATGACTGATGAAGCTGCCGAAAGGCCGTTGCGGGTAGGTGTGGTCGGGGCGGGACGGATGGGATGTCGCCATGGGCGGACCATGCAACGTTGGGGGCGGCAGTTCGAGGTGGTGGCGGTGTGTGATCGCCACGTCGCCGCCGCGCGCGAACTGGCGGCTGAGTTGGGGGTGCCGGCCGAGCGGGTGTTCGAGGAGGTGGGGGAGATGCTTGAAGTGCTCACGTCCGGTGGGGGGAGTGGGGGGCGGCCCTCACCCCGGCCCTGTCCCACGGGGAGAGGCCATGCAGAGCAGGGGGCATCGGTCGCGGGGAGCGGATGTGACGGGGGTGAAGGGCGGATCGGACTCGATGCGGTCGTGATCTGCACGATCCATGATGAGCACGCCGCGGCGGCAATCGCGGCAGCGGATCGGGGATTGCATGTGTTCGTTGAGAAGCCGATGGCCACCAGCCTCGCCGACTGCGAGGCGATGGTCGCCGCGGCCGAGCGGACGGGTGTGGTGCTGATGGTGGGACAGAACCAGCGATACAAAGCCAACTACCGGGCGGTGAAGCGGCTGATCGACTCGGGCGAACTCGGGCCCATCCGGGCGATCCGGGTCGAGTCAAACGGGGCACGGT
>PUNN01000035.1 GCA_003552605.1 Phycisphaeraceae bacterium | reverse complement strand
GGACCGCGGAGCCCGTGGAGCAAAGCCGGCCGACCAAGGGGAACACGCTGCAATCGGCCGCGCTGCGGACACAGAGCCGGGTCGGCACATCGATCGAGTTGCAGCGTGTGCGAGCGGCGGGGCGCGGCGGTTCTGTCCGCCTCCGGCCTCTCGCCAGCACCCGAGGCAGGAGCCCAGTGCGGTCGTGCCGCACGATGGGATCTGTGCGGGAGCCGGCCGCAAGGCGGGGCCCTGCCGCACCCTCGCCGCCCGCCGGGGCGTTATCATGCCCGCGGCCTGGGCGGAGGATAGGGCAACGCTGAGCAGCGGCCCGAGCGCCGTCCCAGGTACCAATGCGATAAACCTTCGCGGCCGAAGGCCGCGACTCTTCTCTTGTTCCCGCTACCCCCAGCCCCGAAACCGCCCCGCCCACAGTCCCCACGCGCGAAACGCCCACCGACCCCCATTGCCCCCCAACCGACCCACAGATTCTGCGGAAGAACCAACATTGATTCTCGTCGCACACGTCACTCAAACTGAATCTCCGTTCTGTAAATGACACCTCTCTCGCCATTATCGGAAGCGCCTTCCGGCCATACGAACTCGAAATACATGAAGCGGTTCGAGTCCAGAAAGGTCAGTCTCGGTTCTTCTATTGGGACCATGTGCGACAGTGTTTCTTCCATTGTCACGCCATCCACCGCGGCGCGCACTGCACGCCTCTCATTCGCGACCACCTCAAGATACGCCAGATGCTCTCCGCACGGACTAAAAGTCATTCCGTAGGCGCCCGTGGCAACCTGGTACTGAGACCGATCCGTTATAATTTCACGACCATCGCCACGTTCTGCCACGCAAAGCACAGCCCAACGGCGGCCTGCGTCCGACACAGCGAGCTCATAGGATCGTCCGGGCAGCTCGCTGACCCGCCTGTTGGCAATCGCAAAATAATCACCCTCTCGCTCAACTACAACGACATATGCATTCCCTTTGTCAGAAACGGCAACGTTTCTGCCGTAAGGACCCGGTGAGTCAAATTCCATAACTCTTGCGTGATTATCCATAAACTGCCACCTCGCCGACTCGCTGTCATAACCAATGTACACAACTCTTCTCCCATCTCCAACGACTTCGATCTGCCTGATCGCAGCGCCGCTTTCCCGGGAAAACCAGGGACCGGTTGTTTCACCGAAGTGAAGTCGCTCCCTGTTGCCTGTACTTCGTTCAAGCCAGGCCAAGCGGCCGTCCCTCCCGAACGCTATCAATTCGGGCCGCTCGTCAATTTCGGTGTACATGACTTCACCGTTGACAACAATATCGAATCCTTCGGCGGCATTCTTGTGTACCGAAGCCTGATGCTCTCCCGTGCTATCCCACATTGGCATTGTCGCAAGGTTCGTACGAAAGCCGTTGACCTTGACACCTTCCCACCCGTCCAGTGCTTTCACAGCGTAAGCGACTGTTGTTCCATCGGGACTGAAGTGGAACCGGCTGCCCATCCGGCGGGTAAGAACTCGCTCATATGGACCGAACCTCCTATGGTTGACGACAACGAATGTCCCCTGTTCGACAACTCTGCCTTCGTAGGCAATGTGTCGGCCGTCGCGGGTCATTGTGAGATAATTGATACTGCCGAATGCGGGCCCGGCAGTCCCATCCCATATAATGCGTCTGTGTGCATATTTCCCCGCTACATCCTCATCGGTCGTGGCCGCCGAAAACGCGAGAGTCTGACCATCATCGCTTAAGCGGATGGTATCCCCGGTGATGCCCCGGAAGCCACCAATCATAGCGCCATCGTGATACAATTCATCGCCGTGATCGCCATAAGACATCACCGCGAGGTGACGGCCATTCGGACTCAGGTGGAGGTAATCCGTAGGGCCCGCAAACAACATTAAAGGGTCCATACGCTGCAACTCTGTGCGGGCGACGACCTCAACATGTTGCGCAGCCATATGGCTATTCTCTTCTTCGTCCTCCAATGAGGCGGCAACATAGTTCTCACCTATAATGCCGGTGACTGAAGCCAACTGGACGGCAGTTACGGCACATCTGCGCTTAATCATCATCTTTGACAACTCCAAGCCTATATGATATCCGAGAGAGCAATACGCGAGTCATATGGACTCAATCTATGGGGACACTCGCTCAAATAGCGCGTCGCATGGCGTGCAATTGTCTTGGGCAAACCGGTCATCAGTAGCATTGGGGAAATTGTTGCCGCCATAGGTCATTCGCCGTCCGGGAACGCCGGTCAACTCGCGAAATATCTGATTTTCGGCGCGTACGGCTATTGCTTCGATCAACTGAACACCGGCGTCACGTGCTTGCCGGGAAGAACTCATTTGTTCCAAGGACCCATCTTCTAAATAGGTCAAACGCGCCGTGTCAATACCGGGATACTCAGAATGATCGGTCTCTTCGAAAAAGTCGTATGCATGAGTAAGCTCGTGGGCTAGCAGGGAAAGATTGCGAGCATGTTCCAGTGAGACATCTGTGTCGGCATGTTTGACCGAACCCGTTAGGAGTTCCCCCGTATCCGGGTTGAAATTCGGATTGTCACTCAGGGGTTTGTATGGATCCCGCTGTTGCCAATTCACTCGTGCCCACTGAATGACATTCCCGTCCGCATCGCGTCTAACATTTTTAACGATGGCAGCTTCTTCAGAAAGTTCGTCGCGCCAGCCTTCATCGCGTGGAGTGCGAGGAGAGGGATGAGGCATCGCCCGGTTGCCACGATCTCCAATGAATAGGATCGTGGTTTCTTCGCGATCGACGAGTGCACTAAGAAGATAGCATCCTGCCAAGTGAGAAGCGTAACATTCGCAAAAGGACTCCCTGCTTGAATAGTCCTCGGCAAGAGCGATTTCCACCACCCGATGGATTGGCGGTCCAGTCCGGTGTTCCATCCATGAATGGGGACGTCTTTCAATGGTGACATCAAGACATGGACAAAGTTCACTTAGGGCATCCTTCGCGGCCCGTTGAGGTGTGCCATGAGCTAGAACGATCGTTAGCCCACTCGGATCCACCCCGCCCGACATCGCGAAATACCCCCCATACAGACTCATCCCATCCACGTACCCCAGCGGATCGCGCTGCATGAAGCGTCCCAGGCTCGGGTGGTACGCGCGGTGGCGGGCGTGGTACAGCCCCGTTTCCGGGTTCAGCCGGTAGCCGGTGAAGAGGATCTCGTTGGCCACGGTCGACGCACCGCCCGCCACGGGCTGCCAGTCCTTGTCCAGGATGGTCACCCGGCCGTAGGGGTCATAGACGTAGCGCTCTTCCACCTCGCCACTTCCGGGGGCCCCCAGGGCCGTGACGTTCATGTTGGCATCGGTGGTGTAGTAGAGGCGCTCATCCAGCGCGGCGGTGCCGCTTTCGGGGGTGTCGCGGTCACGCAGCACCGGTGAGTCGATGTAGCGCAG
>PUNN01000072.1 GCA_003552605.1 Phycisphaeraceae bacterium | reverse complement strand
GAGGCGCTGCTTCGCAGCGCCTCGTAGCTCCATATCGAGCGGCATATTCGGTTTCAACACAAATGCCATCGGCTCATCCCACCCGCTGCGGCCTCCTCCCGACTCCACGCCCCCCATGCCCGGCCGGGACGACTTCGATCACACGGCAGGTGTATCGGCCGCCTTCGTCGCTAGCTCGCCGCGCAGGATACGGTCGCGCTCCGATGCCACCCATGGAATCTGTCCGGCATTGCGATCAATCCACAGCGGCAACGGGGTGCGCTGCCCCTTACGATCGAGTTCGGTGAACTCGACCACCATGTCCTGACGGGAATAAGCCGAAAGGTCATGGAGCTTGCCCATGTGGATACAGTCTGTGGGACATGGCTCCGTACACAGGCCACAGAACATGCACTTCTGATAATCAATGGCAAAGCGAAGCAACTCACCACCGGAGGCCTTGCCGGTCTTCTGGTCGATCTTACGTGGCGCAGTGGCATCGATATAGATGCAGTCGACCGGGCATGCCTTGGCGCACATGTTGCATGCGATGCATTTGTCCGCCTCGAATTCGTGAATACCGCGATAGCGCGGCGCGAATGCGAGCCGCTCGAAGGGATAGTGCACGGTGATGCTGCGGGAAAACATGTATCGCAACGTCAGCCGCATGCCCGTGATCAGGCTGCGGATGGCACGGTAAATGTCGCGCCAATAATCGTTGCGGGGTGCGGTGCCGGCGGGGCGGGTAGGCGAGGTCATGGCGGTTGGATCCTGCCGAAGGCGAATTCGTGGCCCATTGCTCCAAGGGAGTTTAGTGCCTCCCGTCCGCAGCGGCCACCCGTGAGCCGTTGCCCGGCGGTCGGACGGACCAGCCGCCGGTACCACCGGCCGCAGGGCAAACGCATGTAGACGCGAATCCGGGTGGCATGGTCAGCGGCTGTCCGCAGCCGATGGCCATGACGGCCTGTGATTGGGGGTTCGCCCCATGGCCATCAGCCGAAGACGGCTGCTGACCATGCCACCCAAGCTACATGCGTTCGCCCTGCCACCGGCCGGGCCTGCTGTCATGGCGCGGGCCACCGGCACGGGCCTTTTACCCTTCCAGCCGCTACACTGGCCTGTCATGAGGCTCGAATTGCTGTTTCTCGGCACCGGCACCAGCGCGGGCATCCCGATGATCGGCTGCGAGTGCGAGGTGTGCACCTCGAGCGACCCGCGAGATACCCGAACCCGCCCGAGCGTGCTCATCCGTTATCCACGCGCCGCGGCCAACGGTGAGGTGGACACAGCCGAGGCGCCCCCCGCCGAGCCCGCCCAACTGCTCGTCGATACCGCGCCCGAGCTTCGCGAGCAGGTCGTGCGGCATCGCATCCGCGCCATCGACGGGGTGCTCTATACCCATAACCATGCCGATCACATCTTCGGCATCGATGATCTGCGACGATTCAACGCCGTCATGCAGCGGCCGATCGACCTCTTCGCCGAGCCCCAGATCATCCAATGGCTCCGTGAGACGTTCGGGTATATCTTCGAGCCCCACCGAAACATCAATAAATCCTTCATCCCGCAGTTGATCCCGCAGCCCATCAACCCGGCCGAGCCGTTCGATCTCTGCGGTGGACGCTGGACCCCGCTTCGCCTCATGCACGGGCACCTGCCGATCCTCGGGTTCCGGGTCGATGCCGCCGGCGCTGCGCTGGCCTACTGCACGGATGTGTCGGGCATTCCACCGGAAACCTATCCTCACCTCTGCGACCTCGATGTGCTTGTCATCGATGGCCTGCGTTACCGCCACCATCCAACCCATCTCACCATTGATCAGGCGCTGGAACAGATCGACCGCATCGCCCCACGCCGCGCTTACCTTACTCACATGGCCCACGATGTGCGTCACGCCGAACTGGAAGCACGGCTGCCCGAGGGGGTGCATCTGGCCTTCGATGGGCTGCGGGTGCACTGTGATGGGCGGTGATACCCCCGGGGCGGCACAGCCGGTCCACACTGAATGATGCCGGGCAGACTGCATCGCCGTTCAGGCCGCCCGGGCCCTGAGGTCCTGCATCTGTCCGACGTACGCAGCGATGCCATCTTCGAGGCCGAATTGCGGTTGATAGCCCAGCAGCGTCCGGGCCTTGTCGATGCACAGGCTGCCGCGGATGGGCATGCTCGCATCGCGGGATTCAAGCTCCACCTTGAGGTTGGGGTAATAGCGGCGGAGGATGTCAGTGTACTCGACGAGGGAACGACCCTCCCCGCGGGTGATGTTGAACACCTCGCCTTCCGCCGCGTGATGCGTAGCGGCGAGGAAGAGCCCTTCGGCCGCATCGTCAACGAAGGTGAAGTCGAGCATCGTCGCCGCACCGCCCTTGACCTGGAGCACTTCGCCCCGCCGGGCCCGTTCGACAAATAGCTGACTCACCCGGCCGTTGACATCATCCGGACCATACACGGCGGACGGACGCACGATGGCCCAGGGAATCCCGAAACACCCGGCGAATGATCGCGTGACATCCTCACCGGCGAGCTTCACGCCTCCGTAGATACCCTTCGGATTGCGCGGGTGGCGTTCATCGGCCGGCGTGTACTCGAAGTCACCATAAACCATGCTCGATGAAGTGTAGACAAACCGGCGGACCGGATACGCATCACGGATCACCTGGAGCAGATTGGCCGTGGAGCCGACGGTCGAGGCAAGCGCCTCCTCGACGTGGATGTTGGACATCTTCGCAATGGGCAGCGCGGCGAGATGAACCACCCGGTCCGGCCGAACCTTGTCAAAGGCGTTGGCCAGATCATCCCGGTAGCGTGCATCGCCGCGGATAACTGTCAATTGCTCACGCAGGCCTTCGAAGCGCCGCCTCAACACCGCCGAGTAATCGGCACGCAGCGGATCAGCGAACTGTTGAAACGAGTCGAAGATGGCGGTCCGGTAACCGCGCTCCACAAACAGCCGCGCCAGCCGCGAGCCAATGAAGCCTGCACCACCGATGATCAGCACACTTTCCATGCCCGTCATATCGGCCGATTCACGCGCTCGGCCGCAATCCACCCGCCGGTTGGTGGGCAAGACGCATCGTGGCAACGCACGATGGACGCCGCGCAGAGCCACGGCCGTTGCGCCGTCTATTGACCAAGCATGGTATACAGATGCAGCAGTTCTCTTGCTGGCTTGACCTGGCCCTGCCGGTCTTTCACTTTCACCACGCCGATGGCCCGGTCGCGACAGCCCACCAGCACCATGTCCGCCTCGCGGCCAAGCACGCGTCCGGGACGTCCACGCACATCGCGTGCAGGCAGTCGCGTACGAATAATGGGCAGCAATTCGCCTTCGAGGTGGGTATGGGCATTGGGATAGGGATCGACAAGGGCGCGCACAAGGTTATGCACCTGCTCCGCCGTCATCTGCGGCCAGTCGATCAGGCCATCCTCGGG
>PUNN01000253.1 GCA_003552605.1 Phycisphaeraceae bacterium | reverse complement strand
TGGAACTTCCGCGAGCCGCTGCACCCGGATGGTGTGAGCGACCTTGATGGCGACCGTGTGCGCACGTGGATCGCGGTACACCCCCACAGTGCGGGCTACCAGGCGAAGGAGGTCGAGCGGATGGTCGAGGCCTACCACCATGGCCTGGTCTTTGACCGGGCAGACATCGAGCGACTGTTGAAGGCGAATATCGAGGTGATGTGGGATGGCGACCGCGAGTCGCCCTCTTACCGCGGCCCGGATGCCGCGTTTCATCCACAGCCTTCGTCCCCCGGCACGCTCTGGACGGCGCTGTCGGATTTCAGCAGCAGGGTACGTGAGCTTCGACGTTTCGGCGATGATGCCCGCAGCCGGATCGACCGGGCGTACTTCGAGAACGTGACACTCACCCGCGACCCCGGCTTCGATCGCCTGCACGTGTCAGAGGACGATGAGATCGAGGTCTTCGACTTTCCGCACACGCAGACCGATTCACTCAACGCCGCGTTCATCATCGGCATGCATATCACACCCGGTGAAGATGAAGCCATCCTCGGCATCCGCGCCTTGCGAAGCGGCGGATTGCGCATCGAAGTGCTCGAGGATGAGACCGGCGAGCGGGTGTTCGAACTCGACCATCGCCCGCATCACCGGGGCAGTCATGGCGGCCGCGGCGGCAAGTGGCTTCGCACCTGGGATGGCACGGATGCCGAAGGCGAGCCGCTGCGGGCCGGCACTTACCGCATCCGGTGGACGTTGGAAGGGCACGGATCTCGGGAGCATCCGGTCTGGATCGAGGCCGAGTGAGGCCATGCAACAGGCCGGGCCGCCTGCAAGCTTCACGTGGAGGGCGATGAAGTGGATTTGCGTTCTATCGCGTCAGGCGCATCAGGAGGCTCTCAAGTGGATCGGTCAACAATGGAAGTGAGTCCATGCAGTTGAAGGGGATGATCGAACGGCTCCGGAGGTTGACGGCCCTGGTTTTCCCCAACGCTGTGCCGCTCTGGCACCGCTCGCAGACCGCTCGTGGCGTCGATGGCCGGCTTGTAAGATGTGGCACTGCCGCAAGAACATGATTGGGGCGGGCCGGCGGATGACCCGGCCTCGCCCGGAGACCGCAGCGATGACTGAAACGGGCTCTGACTCACTGCTGTTGATGCTGCACCCCGGCGACCATGTGGCCGTGGCGCGGCGCGGGCTCGAACCGGGGAGCGCGCTGGCCGAGGGGGTGATCCGTATCAGTGCCCAGGATGCCGTGCCGGCCGGGCACAAGATCGCGCTGACCGATATCGGCGAGGGTGAACCGATCCGAAAGTACGGGCAGGTCATTGGTTTTGCCATGCGTGCGATCGCCGCGGGTGAACACGTCCACAGTCATAACCTGACCGCCGGTACCTTTGGCCGCGAGCACGCGCTGGCCACTGATGCCACGCCACTGCAAATGCATGATCCGGCGTCCGTGCCGACATTCGAAGGTTACCTTCGTCCCGATGGCCGGGTGGGGACAAGGAATTACATCGCCGTGGTTTCAAGCGTCAACTGTTCGGCGTCCACCGCACGTTACGTGGTCGACCGGTTTCGTGATCCGGCGATGCTCCGGGACTATCCCAACGTCGATGGGGTGATTGCCCTGACGCACAAGACCGGGTGCTGCGTGCAACCCGGTGAGCCGGCGTTGCAACTCGAGCGCGTGCTTGCCGGCTTTGCCCGCCATCCGAACGTCGCCGCGTATGTGATGATCGGGCTTGGCTGTGAGACGAACCAGATGTCCGTGCTGGTTGAGAACCAGCGGTTGAACGTGCAGCGGCCGGGCGAGACGGCACCGACGTTTCTGACCATCCAGGAACTCGGCGGCATCCGGCAGACCGTCGAGCGGGCCACCGAGGCGGTTGCGAGCCTGCTGCCGGTCGCCGATGCGCTCCGCCGGACCACGCAGCCGGCTCGGGCGCTGGTGTTGGGCGAGCAGTGCGGCGGGTCCGATGCCTACAGCGGGATCACGGCCAACCCGGCGGTTGGCTTCGCCGCCGATGAGTTGATCCGCTACGGGGGTACGGCGGTGCTGGCCGAGACCCCGGAGATATACGGCGCCGAGCATCTGCTCACCCGCCGCGCTGTGTCCACCGCCGTGGCCGAGGCGCTGCTCGAGCGCATCGCCTGGTGGGAGCAGCACGTGGCGATGCACGGGGCTTCGATCGATAACAATCCCACCTACGGCAACAAGCAGGGCGGTCTAACCACCATCTACGAGAAGAGTCTCGGTGCCGTGGCCAAAGGCCGGTCAGGCGCCGCTCTCGGCGGTCTACCGCTACGCCGAGCGTATCGACAGGCCGGGCCTCGGGTTCATGGACACGCCCGGTTACGACCCGGTGAGCATGACCGGCCTGTGCGCCGGGGGGTGCAACGTGGGGGTGTTTACCACCGGCCGCGGCAGCGTATACGGCTGTAAACCCATGCCCTGTATCAAGATCGCGAGTACGAGCGACTTGTATCAGCGCATGAGCGATGACATGGACCTCGATGCCGGCGGCATCCTCGATGGCAGCCAAACTTTCGAACAGGTCGGCCGGCGCCTATTTGAGTTGATCCTCGCCGTGGCCAGCGGCGAGCGCACGCGCAGCGAAATCAACGGGATTGGCGATGAAGAATTCGCCCCGTGGATGCTTGGGCCGACCCTGTAGCGGCCGTGGTGGCTTCAAGACGGACACCTCGATCCAGTTTCGAAGTGCGGACGATTGCTCCCCGCGGTAGACTTGCCTTATCCCATGAGGCTGCCAATACTGTGAGCACCGGCGGCGGCCGGCGTGACCGGCGCGAGGCGTCCCCGTTGGGGCAGTGCCGGGCAGCCGTTGCGGGACGTTTTGAAGGGACAAACGATGCAGAGGGCAGGTGCGAATGGCGTAGTCGTTCTGTTGCTGATGCTGATGATGACCGCCCCTGGATGCCAGGGTGTGGATCGCAATGAAACCGAGCCTCCCGCCGACCCCAGGGAGACTACCTTCGAGGTCTATCACCTGCACCATTACGGCCTCGATGGGCTGGATCAGGATGAGTTCCGTACGATCCGGGGCATGGTCGAGGACGCCGTCGACCGAGAGATGTGGATTCGCAGCGGCAGCACGATCCGGCTGCTTGAGGATGTCATGACCGTACGCACCACGCGGGAAGGTCACGAGCGGATCGAGGAACTGCTGATAAAGTTGCGCGCGGGGTTTGAAGACCGGTAGGGCGGTGGGGCAATGCGATGGGGCATCTGTCCTGTCGGGCATGGTGTGGGTTGCAGCCACTGACACCGTATAGTCGGTGGGGCGGAGACCGTGGTCGCCGGCGCGTAGCCGCTACCCATCCTGACCGGCTATACTCGGGACATGGCGATCGACCGCGTTTTCATGGACTGGGACCGGCCGCTTCTGCCGCGGGCGGCACGGTGGTTGTGCGAGC
>PUNN01000026.1 GCA_003552605.1 Phycisphaeraceae bacterium | reverse complement strand
TCGACTGCCGCGGCCGGCTCGAACTTTCCGCCCGCCGCGGCCACGCCGTCATCGAAGGCGATTTCGAACTTCGCGGCGAAACCGAGGCCCGCTTCCATCGCCCCACCACCGAGCCGTTGCTGCGAAGCGATGGCGAGGCGAAGCTCGGCGGCGACCTGCAACTGCATCTTCCCGGTGATGACAACCTCGATAAACTGGCCGATAGCACGCTCACGCTCATCGAGGCTGAAAACATTGAGGGTGTTTTCAGCAACGCCGCCGATGGCGAAACGCTGACCACCGCCGACGGTCGCGCCCGTGCGGTGGTGCGATACACGGACACGGAGGTCAGGCTCACAGACATTGAGAAAGTGGAGGAGTGAAGCGAGGGCGGATAACCCGCAGTGCGAACGCATGTAGATCCCGAATTGGGCGGCATGGTCAGCAGCCGTCCCCGGAACTTCGGCTGATGGCCATGGGGCGAACCCCTGTCACGGCGCCTCATGGCCATCGGCTGCGGACAGCCGCTGACCATGCCACCCGATTGGGGAGCGACATGCGTTCGCCCAGGGTGGGGGGGGAGGCACTCCGCCCGAGGTCCCCATCCCGCTCATGGCTTCGATTCCTGTGAGAGCCAGATCAGCTCATCCACGGCGAAGCCGGCTGCCCGGGCCTTGTCCACAAGTTTGGCGGTGATCGCCCGGTCAAGATGCGGCGAGCGGGCGAGGACCCAGAGGTAGTCACGCCGCTGGCCGCTGACCATCGCCCACTCGTAATCGGCATGGTCGAGTGCGAAGATGTGGTAGCCACCGTAAAAGGGGCCGAAGAAGGATACCTTCAGGCTGCCGATCGTCGGGTCACCCCGGAAATACGCTCTTCCCTCGGCCTGCTTCCACTCATCGGCGGCCTCATCGTAACCGCGGTTGACCACGCGAACACCACCATCATCGCGGCGGCTGTAGGTTGCGGTGACCTTTGTCAGGCCCCGCTCGAAACGGTGGTCGAGGCGGGCGATCTCGTGCCAGGTGCCAAGGTATCGCTCGATGTCGAAATCTTCCACCGGTGTCACGGTCGATGGGGCCGCGGTACTGCACCCGCTTAGCCCAAGGGCGCCGCAAACGGCGATCACGGCCGATGCCAACGCCGCGATCCGATGACCGGACCTGGACACCAACGCATTGATCGGATTGTCCATCGTGCCTCCAGCTTCCTGCGGTGCGTTCTCCGGGGAGATGCGGGCGCCTTTGAGAAGCTGCACCCACCCTCTGCCGCGGTATCCGATGATAGGGGCCGAGGAGGCGTGAATCCCCCGGTGTGGTCGGGCAGGGCGAAACCAGGCTACCCGTTGCCTACCCCCGGCACATGTCATGCACCTTACCTGCCGGCCCATGCGGGCGCATGACACACGCCGCGAGGTTCCTTTGTAGCCCGAGAAGGTTGGGTGGCATGGTCAGCGGCTTCCGGGGGTGTCCGCAGCCGATGGCCATGCGGCCCCGAGGGTTCAGGACGCCCCGAGTGCCTCGCGGCCTCGCATGGCCATCGGGCTGAAGACCCCCGGAAAGCCCGCTGACACAGCCAGCCCCGGGGGCTGCCCGCCGCGGCGCGTGTCATGCACCCGGTCCATGCCCCCGCCCAGGGCGCCGGGTGCAGCCGGATCGACATGAGCCGGAGAATCGTTACCCTTTTGTCCGATGGAGGATGGGGCCCCGCCGCGCGGCGGGGTGGTTGTTCCCCCCTGGATCATTGATGCCATGAGAATGCTGCTGCTTGGTGCTGGCGGGCGGGTCGGGATGCATCTGATGCATGCCGCCGCCCGGGCTGCGCAGCGCGTTCACGTGATCAGCATCGACCATCGCGACCTCGATCTGACCGATGCCGGGGCCATCGAGCGGCTGCTCGAGGGGCACAGCTTCGATCTGCTGGTCAACTGTGCCGGCTACTGCCCGGGGCCCGGGGTGTCGGTCGAGGCTGCCCGGGCCTTCGAGGTCAACGCCTACCCGGCGGGTGTGCTCGCCGCGGCGTGCCGGCGCCGGCGGGCGGGGATGGTGCAGTTGAGCTGTTACGAGGTGTTCGACGGCCACGCCGGCCGCGCTTACACCGAGCTCGATGCCCCGGCCCCGGTGACCATCCCCGGCGCCGCATGGGCCATGGCCGAGCGGCTGGCGTTGAACGAGCATCCACAGGCGCTGGTGCTGCGGCTCGGCCGGCTGTTTGGTGGCGGTGGCGCCGGCGAGGACCGGGCGAGGGCCGGTGGCGCGGGCGCGGCGGTGGAAGGCGAAACGGTGGCCGATGGCATGATCCGGCAATGGCTCGAAGAAGCCCGCCACCGCCGCGAGTTGACGGTGCCGGACAACGAGCGCTACTCGCTGCTCTATCTCCCCGATGCGGCGATGTTGATCCTTGGCCTGCTTCAGATGCGCCCCGCCCCGGGCATCTATCACCTGGCCAACGCCGGTACGACCAGCGCCCCCGAACTTGCCCGCCGCCTCGTGGCGACCGCCCGGCTGCAAGCCCGCGTGGTCACCGCCAACAGTCACCCGCGCTGGCGTGACCACACGCTCGACCTCCAGCGGCTCAGCGCCCTTCTCGGCCGCCTGCCCCACTGGTCCGATGCCCTCGACCGCCACCTGCGACACCACCGCCTCGTGTGAATGCGCCGGGCGGGGCAGTGGCAGTCCCCACTGCTCTGGCGGGTGACACCGAGCCGGGGCCGTGGGCCGTGACCAAGCTGCGATCCGGCCGCTACGCGGTGGGACATCTCCCGCCCCGCAACCACCCCCTGCTTCCCACGTCATCTACAAACCTGAGCCCGTCGCTGCCCCCGTGGTGATGCCGCCGACCATGGCACGCGTTTTGACCAAGACGATATTTGGTCCGCAGGCGCACCCACGGGGGGATCATGACACGCGCCGCGGAAGGCTCTTACTCCTCTGCCTTCGGGAGAGGGCTGGGGTGAGGGCAGATTCGTGCCGGTCGTGCCATCGCTGAACCAAGGGCCGACCCCACATGAAATGCGAAAGACGGTACATGAAGCATTCAAGCGTTTGCACCGAGTCCGCCCTCACCCCGACGCTCTCCCTTCGGGAGAGGGAGAAAGACACATTCTGCGACACGTATCATACAGCTACCCACGGGGAATCGTTCCCCTATTGCTTGGATCGTGGCCGCTATCGCCGTACCCTGGTGGCAGCGAAGCGTCCATCGCGACTGAAATCATAATGCCCGGGAAACACGCAATGAGATGGTTCGCTAATGTCTGTGCCAAAGTTCTTCTCACAATGGCGCTACTGGCAGCCATGGGGCGCTGCGCCGTTCAACCCGGCGATGCGCCTGAGACGGCAGTTGACGCCTTTCATTCCATGCAGCAGCACGAGCGCGCAGGTGACTTCGAGGCGCTCGTAGACGCGATGACCGAGCACGGATACGGTTCGCTGGCCGAAGAG
>PUNN01000332.1 GCA_003552605.1 Phycisphaeraceae bacterium | reverse complement strand
GGCCGGCGCGGTGGGGACGATGACTGGGCGGACCTGACACACGCGACCTACGAGTTGAACCACCACGGCAACCAGCACGGTCCGCGCATCAGCACGCTGGCCGCTTCCGATATCAACAGCGATGGCCGGCAGGGCGTGGCGATGTTCTACACTGAGCGCAAGCCGATGCTGTTTTTCAACCGCGGGTTCGGCTGCTTCGGCTGGGCGCGTGAGCTGGACATCGATGCCGCGGGCCAGAGCCTGGCGGGTGTAGACTTTCCCATCGACCCGGCCGATCTCGAGTCGCTGGCCGCGCTTGGCCGCGGTCAGTCCGCGGCGGTGATGGCCGACCTGACGGGCAACCGTCGCGAGGACCTGTTCGCCGTCGCCGCGGAGACGCATGAAGTGTGGGCCGTGTTCGGCCAGCGCGATGATGCCCGGCGGTTGCGCGCTGTGGAGGTGGCCCTGCCTGCCGGGGCGACCGGGCCGGTGACATTGACGGTCCGTGATGCCCGCCGCGCTGAAGCCCCCGACGGCGTCTACGTGCTTCACCCCGGTCAGCCCATCACCATCCCTCGCGAGCGCGCCGGCCCGGTGGAGCTTCGCTGGGTGGATGAAGCGGGCGAACAACGCACCGAAGAAGTCATCGTGGTCAGCGATGACCATCGCATCGAACTCGAATAGGCACAAAGAGAGGTGCGTCATGAATACAAAGACATCTTCGAGGAAGGATGCTCGTTTTCGGCAGACGCCTCGCCTCAACAGCATCGTGCGACTCACCGTGTGTGCGATGTTTCTGGCGGTCATGCCATCGACGGCAGCGGGCGCCGGCAACCTGCTCGCGACAGAGGTGGAGCGCGACGCTCCCGGTCAATACACGCGCTACATCGTCACATTGGAAGAGGCGCTGCCTGAGGGCCGGTCGATCACGCTGCATCTTGGTTACCAGGATGGTGATTTCAGGCAGGCCTGGGCGACCGTGCCGGACATCAGGCAGGTGCGCGGTGATGTGGATGCATCTTCGCTGCGCCTCGATGGTGACCGGTTGCAGGGCGAGGTGAAGGCCTCGGTCCGGTTCCCGGATGAGGATCGTTTCCACGATGCGAGGTACACACTGGACCTCACGGTCGAATCCAGCGAGATCGAAGGCACATACCAGGGCTGGTACGGCGTTCGGGGTCAGCACATGGTTGTTGCCACCGACTCGCTGGAGGTCAGCCGCGAGGACCTGAGCTTCTTCACGTACGGGCAGGACTACGAAGGACGCATTGAAGGCAGCATCGAGCACCGTGCCCGGGATTCGGATCGTTACGAGATGGAACTCGACTTCGGCTCGGTGCTCGTCGGCGGACCGGCCGACCGCTTCCGCCGCGTGGGCGCCCGGCTGGTCATGGATGACGGTGAGCTTGCGCTGAGCGAGGTCTACGGGACGGACCTTTATGAAGACAGTTGGCGTGCCGAGATCGACTATGTCGATATCGACCTCGACGATGATCGCCTGCGCGGTGACATTGTGATCGAGGTCGACTCCGATGACCCCTCCGGGGTAGAGCAGTTCGGTGATGGCCCGATCCCTCCTGGCTTCCGGGGGCATGTCAAGAAGGGACGCTACACACTGACCATCGATGGCCGCATCCGCGGCAACCTCGTACAGGGGTCGCTCAGCAGCGTGTACGAGGGGCTGGAGGTTCCCATTCCCGCGGGCAACTTCAGCGGTGTCCTGGACATGCCTGTTCAGCGATCAATCAACCGCAACAATGGCGTATACCACCTGACACTCGAGGATGCGATCGAGCAGAGTGAGGATCTCGAAGTGCAGCTCGATCGGCGCGGCGGTGAGTTCGTCGATGCGGTGGCCATTGGCCGGGGCGGCGGCGGGTTGAGCCCGGCCGATGCCACCGACCTGTCGCTGGAGGGAAATCGCCTTCGGGGCGACCTGGTGGTGGACCTTCAACCGGGCAGCGGCTATCTGCCCGGTGATGAGCCGCTGACGGTACGCTACCAGATCGATGCCTGGGTCGATCGTGGCTGGCGCGGGTATAACTGCGGCGTCGCCGGCTGGTACGAATGCACCTATGGCCAGCGCAGCGAGGTCGAGGGCCGCGCCGCGGGGGAAGCACTGGATGAAGCCCGGCTCCGCCGCGAGGATGCGGTAGATCGCAGTCTGAGCTGGCCGTTCTGGCATGGCCCGCAAGGCACGTTCGCATCGCAGGAAGCCGGCCACGATCTGCTCGAATCACTCGATGAGGCCCGGCTGGTCTGGAAGAGCGAGGGCACGCCACCGGGACGATCGCAGATTACCCGCTATCGCGGCCGCAACGTCCGCCGTGAGCTGGAACGCGGCCATCCCGGCAGCAGCGGTGCCACCGGCGGCGGGGGCAGCGTGGTAGTGGCCGAGGGCCGGGTGTATTTCTTCTACTTGCGGCCCACCGGTGAGAGCGCGCTTCAGAGTCACATCAGGCATGAAACCGCCATGGGCCGGCGGGTGGTGCCCGATCAGTGGCGCACCAAGGCGGATGATGTCGTTCTCTGCATTGACGCGGCCACGGGACAGACGTTGTGGAAGACCACTTTCCGCAAGGGCGGCATCTACTGGGAGCCGGGTAAGGACACGTACACCGCCACTCCGGCCGTGGCCGATGGCCGCGTCTTCGCCCTCGGTAGCAGCGGGTGGATCTACTGCCTGGATGCCGAAAGCGGTGAGCGGCCGTGGGAGCAACCCCTGCCCTGGGCCGACGGCGTCGCCGAGCGACGGGCCCGGGCCATTGAAAACCGGACCATGGTGAGCAACTCCCCCGTCAACGGGGCAGCGCGCATCGTCATCGATGGCCTGCTTATCACCCCCGATTATCAGGGTGGCCTTATCGCCTTTGATGTCGAGACCGGCGAGCAGCGCTGGCAGGCCGCCAACAGCTCGACTGCCGCGGCCACACCGGTAGCCTGGCGCCACGAAGGCGTCGGGTATGTCATCTCGCCCGCTTCGCGAGGCGATCAGGTGGTGTGCCTCGAGGCCCTGACGGGCGAAGAGGGCTGGCGCATGGAAGATGCCCGGACCAGCCGCTATGACCTAGCCGTGAGCAATGACATGCTGGTGCTCCAGCAGGGCTCGGGGGATGACAGGCATCTCGCGGCCTACCGGATCCGCCCGGATGGTGTCGAACAGGCGTGGGCGCTTTCGGCCGAGCTTGGCGGGATCGATGGCCGGCCCGTGGTGATCCACGATGGGATCGTGTACGCCCAACTCAGCTCGGCCTTGACGCTGGTGGACCTCCGAAGCGGTGAGGTGCTCACCAGCGATGAGCGTCAGCACGGCAGCGCGGGGACGATGGTCTGGGCTGAGGGGCGCCTGTTCGAGGATATCGATCCCACTCACAGCCGAACGATGCAGCGGATGTTCAACGCCGATCCGGATGCGTTCACCGTGATGCACGAACGGTGGGACCCG
>PUNN01000394.1 GCA_003552605.1 Phycisphaeraceae bacterium | reverse complement strand
CCGCGGGGAAGCTTTACCGGGTGGCGGGAGATCGCCAGACGCTGCCAGCGAGGGTGGTGGGCTTCGCTCGGTGGACCTCGCTCTGCCCACCCTACGGTGGTGTGTGGCGGATGTGAAGGGGTGTGCCACATCCTGGGCAGGCATCCACGTGGCCTCCGGACCGGTTCGGGTGGCGAACTACATCCCTTCTCATATCCGACACTGTTGGTCTGCGCACCTCACGGCCCCTGATGCTCCCATCCGAGGTCCAATGCCGGATGCGCCTGCCCGGCTTCATCGACGAGCACCATTGCCGGCTCATCCCCACCTGCCCGCCGCAGCCGGCCGATGCGGGTGATCGGCACACCTTCGATGTGCGATGGCAGATGGCGCTCGGCGAGGGTGGGATCGATGGTGAACAGCAGTTCGTAGTCCTCACCATCGGCCACCGCATGCTCCCACGCCGGCCGGCCGGAGCGGTCCGCGGCGACCGTCGCCGCCTCGCTGACCGGCAGGGCCGCGAGTTCGACCTCGGCGGTGAGGCGGACATCCCCGGCCGCCGCGGCGACCACCCGCGGCAGGTCCGCCCCGAGCCCATCGCTCAGGTCGATCATTGCCGTCGGACGGCACATCGCAGCGAGGCGGCGGGCGAGGTGCAGCCGCGGCTCGAAATCGAGGTGATGGGTGTAGCCGTGCAACTCGATCAGGCTGCCGCCAAGCCGGCCGGTGACACAGATGAGGTCATCCGCCGCCGCGCCCGACCGCCTCACCGGTGCGATGCCGGCCTCGGCCCGGGCGAGCACTGTCACGCTCAGCAGCAGCGGGTGGTCCCACATGCTGATGTCACCACCCACGAGCGGGCAGTCGAAGGCCGCGGCGGCGCGGCGAAGGCCGTCAAACAACTGCTCCGCACGTTCCTGCCCGAAGTCACGCGGCAGACACCCCGCGGCCACCGCCGCGACCGGCACTGCCGCCATGGCCGCAACATCGGAAAGATTCCGCGTGATCGCTTTCCGCCCCACCTGCGACAGGGGCGTGCCGGCCACATCCACGTGAACGCCATCGGCAAGCTGGTCAACGGCCACGAGCACATCCACCCCGCCACCCCCGCCACCACTTGCAGAGGAAGCAGCCGCATCCGCAACCACAGGAAACCGCACCGCGCCCATGTCATCACCGGGCGGCAGGGACACCTGCGGCGGCAGTTCCCTGTTGTGGCCGTAAATCCACGAAAGCAGGGCCGACTCTTTCATGGCGGGCATTGTACGTTCAACACGCACTTGATATTGACCCACTGGCAATCACTGAGAATTGACCCACCCCGGGTCCCGTTTGCGGGTCTGGCGTCAGTTCCTCTCCCGTTCCTGGCGGTATCGCTACCGGCGAATGGTCCAAGCGTTCCCGGGGGCTTTCCACATCATTCGCCGATGGTGCGCAGCGCGGCGAAGGCTGCGGCGACGAGTACGAGGATCACAGTGAGGCCGCACATGACCCGGATCATCCAGAGATGCCGCATGGTGTATCCTTTCGCTGCGCGGGATCGTTCAAACCAGCACGAATTCTTCGCTCTCAATGCGTTCCAACGGTACACCGACCTGCGCCAGGGCCTGATGCGCCGCAGTGATCATCGGGGCGGGGCCGCAGATGTAGTGCTCATGATGGCCGCGCCGTTGCGGCAGGTGGCGATCGAGCAGCGGCGCATTGATCATGCCGGTTTCGCCTTGCCACTGGTCCGGGGGTTTTTGCAGAACATGGACGGTGCGAAGGTTCAGTCGCTGCTCGAGTTGCGGCAGTTCATCGCGGAATGTCACCGATTCCCAATCCTGATTGGCATAGATCAGCAGATGCGGCCGCTGATCGCCGCGGTCGGCCAGGGTACGCAGCATGCTCATCATGGGCGTGATACCGATGCCCCCGGCAATGTAGACCGCCCCTTCGACACCGGGGCGCCGATCGATGGTGAAAACACCGTGCGGGCCGTCGAGGTAGGCTTCGGTGCCGGGCGCGATCCGGCCGATCTGGTTCGTAAAGTCGCCGTTTTCCTTGATGGTGAAGCCGACACGGTCAGTGCGCTCAGCGCTGGTGGAGAATGAGAAGGGGTGTTCCTGCACCATCCACACCGAGGGGCCGACGGTGATCCAGGCGAACTGCCCGGGACGAAAGCGGATGCCCCGATGGCCACGCGGCTCCAGTTCGAGCGTCCAGCAGTTGCCGCGTTCAGGGGTGACGTTGGCTACCTGCCAGGGCCTTCGCTTCATCAGGAAGGGCTTGATCAGCCGGACGTAGGTCGTCACGAGCACAACCAGACCGCCCATGGCGATCCAGAGCGCCTGTTGCCAGAACTGCGCCAGGTAATGGCCCACCCCCAGGGCATGGCCCAGCGCCAGTGCAAGGATGATGATGGCGAGGATGCCGTGCAGCACACGCCACGCTTCGTAGCTCAGCCCCAGTCTGATGCGCCAGATCGAGCTGACGACGATGGCCACCAGCCCCAACAGCGCCGCCCAGGCCATGACCGCCCGTGCCGGTGCATCCCACACAGCCAGAAGCGGCAGATATTCCGCCGGCTCGGCCAGAAAGAGGATGAGCGGATGGGCCAGGATCAGCAGGAAGGCGACGATGGAGATGTGGCGATGGAAGCGATAGATGACATCGATCCCGTATGGGCCGTTGATGTGATCGATACGCGCGGTGATGACGAACTGGAGGGCGATCATTGCCAGGCCGATGAAGCCCAGGGCCACGGAAAACTCGATCCAGAAGGACCGGGCTTGAGGTGGATCGCCAAAGAAGGCGATGGCGAGCGGACCGCTTGCCAGCAGCAGGTACAGGCCGATCCAGAACGTGCCCAGCAGCATGCGTTTGAAACGCTCACTCAAGGGACGGCATCCTTGGTCAGAGTTGGAAATCCATAGCCGGGACAGAAACAGAAGACGTGCTCCCCACGACTGCATCCATGCTTGATCGTAGTCTGGAAGGGCCCAGGCAACCGCACCGCCCACAGCACCGGCACGCCGACCACGGTCAGGCCCAGGGCGAGCTGGTTCCGCCACGGTCCCACCAGCTTGTGATGGACCTTGACCAGCCTCGCTCCCCGCGTCATGCGTCGATACACCAGCTCGTGGAGAAGCATCCAGCCGTAGAGCGCCACCACCTGCCCCAAAAGCGCCCCCGCCACGCCGATCCAGCCCCACACCAGGCCCCCCACCAGCCACGGCACCCAGGTGAACAGGGCCACCACCGCATCCACACCCGGCGCATTGCTGAGCCAGTCAGCGACCCGACTTCCGGGGCGTCCCAGCCGCGGCAGCACCGTCACCGCCAGCGCAAGCGCCAACAGCGCGGCCCCGATGCTCAACACAGCCTGCCAAAGGGCTTGCATATGCGTGAACTCCTGTCTGCGGGATCAACGAGACGAGGCCGCCTTTCGAACCCGGTAAGCATTGTACTGCTTCCGAGT
>PUNN01000020.1 GCA_003552605.1 Phycisphaeraceae bacterium | reverse complement strand
GTGGACCGCCACCACCGCAACACGACTGGGCCTCGAATCCACACTGCGCCCGCGAGGCAGGCCCCGAAAGGCGGCGCCATGAGGCGAAGACAACGAAAATAAGAATGTCCCCTTTTCTCATGCTCGAAGTGGATGACCGTCTTGCAGGCGGGGTAATCGGTCCTGCGGTAGCGGAAGCCGCGGCTCCCCTACGTGTGGTACAACATGGACGTAGACATGCCTGAGCTCCGTTGGGGTTGGTTTGCCGCCATAGGAGACCGGCATGTCTACATTTCTGCTACCCCGGGTTACGCAATTCCCGGAAGAGCCTGATCGATGCCCACCACATTCAGCATGACAACTGCACGGGGTGTAAAGGGTTGACGCATCGGGCCAGGTCCCGATCAACCGCCGCGTAGACGCCGCCAATAGTTTGATGATCACCCATGCAGCATAGGGTGAGTGCCGCGAGATCGTCCCGGTGGATATAGCCATGCACCTCGGGGTCGGTGCATAAAATGCCCTTTCCCGTCGCTGGTTCATTCCGCAAACCACCCGGCCGAATGATTGTGAACGGACCTTCATTGCTGCGCAAGTAGTCTTCGGCTCGGGTTTTGGCATCGACCATGGGGCCGAAGGCAGCAATCGCCTGCGGCGATCGGAATGGCGACATTTCCCCGCAGCCGATCGCCGTGATCAGAAGCAAACGTTCCGTCTGCGCTTGCTTGGCGGCGTCGATCACATTCCGATTGCCGAGATCGTCCACCCAGACCCCACCCCCCACAGAACCAGACAGTGTCGAAATCACGCGACACCCGCGGCCAAACCGCTTGAACGCCGCGTCGACCTGTTCCCGGCGCATCGCGTCCCCGAACACTACCGTCGCACCCTTTTTCTCGAGCACGGCGTATTCGGACGCGGGCCGCACGAAAGCCACAACCTCCGCCCCGGACTCCAGGAGTCGCTGGCACAGGCTTTGTCCCAGCTCGCCCGTCGCTCCAAAGACCAGCGTTGTGCTCATCATACGCCTTCCTTATGGAGACGCTCAGCCAGCTTTCTCATCCGTTCCAACTGATCTTGGCGCAGTTCTCCGTCGGCGTCTCGGCCGACAAAGACCTTGAACATGCTTTCGCCTTCATGGTTAAGGAACACGATCGACGCGGTTTGTCGATTATTAAAGGGGCGGGTTAGGAAGATGACGTCGCGACAATGATCTGCACGTAGGTGGCCACCTAGCGGATGGGCCCCAGCAGGGTTAAAGAAACCCCTCCCCATTTTTCCTTCGGGTATCGTGCTGCTGACTTCGACGATCACGTCCGACGTGTGGACGATCACGGTCATTTCACCCCAGTGAGCCAGGTCTGCCATGACCGGAATGAACGCGCGGCCGTCGAATCGCTGCCAGCATTCGGACGGGAGGCAAGTCACCACATCGTAGAGCGTGCATTGACATTCGGCGGCGATCGTTTCGAGACTCCCATCGCTATTGAACGCAAGCCGTTGTCTGAGTACTTCGACACGTTGTTCGAGAGTGTCAACCATTGTTGACTCCTTTGCAGGTCGCTTGACAGTAGAGATACAGCTTGGTCACGAACGCGGTCGATCACGGACGAAGCATAACGATAATGCTGCATCTTTATCATGCTCGGTGGTGTTGGACGGGCGCACGCCGAACACGCGTTGCAGCAGTCCGGTATCCACACCCTCGTGCCGGCACCACTGACCGACAAGTTGTCCCTGATGCATAACGACTGTTCGGTCGCAGAAACGTGCTGCAAGATTGATGTCGTGCATGACCACAGCCACCGCAAGTCGACGATTATGCACAAGATCCTGGAGAAGATGCATCACGTCGAGCTGATGCCCGATGTCGAGAGCGGATGTGGGCTCATCCAGCAAGAGAATGCGTGTTTGCTGGGCAAGGGCCATCGCGATCCACGCGCGCTGGCGCTCGCCGCCGGAGATTTCGGCCAACGGTCGCTCGACCAGCGTCTCCAGTTCACAGCCTCGGATCGCGTGGTCAATAGCGGTCCGATCGGCCTGGCTGAATGGTTCGAACCATCGTGTGTGCGGCGCGCGACCGCAATGCACCAGGTCATGGACGGTCATCCCGGGCGGGGCATCGGGGTGTTGAGGCAGCATGGCCAACAGTCGGGCACGGCGCCGGCGGGATATGGCCGCAAGCGCCTGGTTGTCAAGCACCACCTCGCCAGCGGCCGGCGTCACCGTACCGCACATGGTTTTGAGCAGTGTCGACTTGCCGCAACCGTTGGGTCCGACGATGCCTACGAGTTCGCCGCAGAACAGCTGACAGGACACTCCATGGATCACAGGGTGCTTCTCGTATCCTGCAGACAGATCCGCCGCACGGAGGATGGCGTCCTCATGCAGTGAGCCGGTCGTCGATTCATGGCAGGCCGCGGTCGAGGTCATATCAGTTTACGCCTGTAAAGCAGGGCGACGAAGTAGGGGCCCCCGATCATGGCAGTAAGTACGCCGACCGGTATCTCCCCGAGCCAGCGGGCGGCGATATCGGCCCACAACACAAGCACTGCGCCGGCGAGCAACGCAGCGGGCAACAACCGGCCATGGGGGTGACCGACCGTCATGCGCATGATGTGGGGGATCACCAGCCCGATAAAGCCGATCATTCCCACCGCCGCGACTGCAGCGCCGGTCAGGAGCGATGCGCCAACGATCGAAGTGATCCGTGTCCCGTTCACGTGAACCCCTAGACTGTGTGAGACCGATTCCCCGAGCTGCAGCAGATTCAGTGATCGCACAAGCGTGGTTGACAGGAGCAGGCCGATCAGCGTGAAAGGCGCGACGAGTGTCACATGGTGCCAACTGCGTGTATTGAGGGAACCGGCAAGCCAGAGCACGACGCCTTGAACCCGATCGGAAAAATAAACCATCAGGAAGCCCTGAAAACCCCCGACCATGGCACTGACAGCAACGCCGGCAAGGATCATGCGAACAGGCGATGTGCCTGCGCCGGGTTGCCAGGATAATGCGAAGACCAAAATGGCCGCAGCCAACGCGCCGGCAAACGCAGCGACAGGCAACGCATAAATTCCAAGACCTGCGCCAACTGCAAACGCTGGTGCGATGACAATCATCGCGGTCGCTGCCAGCCCGGCGCCCGCGGTCACGCCGATGATGTCCGGAGCGGCCAGCGGATTGCGCATAATGCCCTGCAGCAGGACACCAGACACCGCCAGATTCGCTCCGACCAGCATCGCCAGAAGCGTGCGGGGCATCCGCAGGGACCAGACGATGGTCGCCTGCGGAGAGTCGGCCCACTCTGCAGAGTGCCACCGCAGGCGGATTGCATCGAGCACCTCTGAGATGCTCATCATGTGGCCGCCGATGCTGAGGCTGACCACTCCCCCGGCAAGAAGCAGCGTTGCCAACAGGAGCAGGACCACCGTCAGCAGGGGCGGCCTCATCCTCCCCGCCGCAGC
>PUNN01000150.1 GCA_003552605.1 Phycisphaeraceae bacterium | reverse complement strand
CCTGGCCATGCCAGTCTTGCGGAGGCGACAGCAGCTTCGATGGTTCGATGTGCCCGATCTCATGCGGTTGCGGCGGGCCGAACTGGTCGATGTTATCCGCCGCCTCATCCCCGGCGCGAGCCACCCACAATTCGCCTTCTCGGAACACGGACTCGAAGCCGGGCCGATGCAGGAAGTAATCGCTGATCTTGATGTGATCGGTCTCGAAGGTGAAACGCGCAATCTGCACCCGGCCATGGTCGAAACCGAAAACACCGAAGCGGTTTTCGACATCAAACTGCATGGAGACCGGGAGATCATCCTGCTCGAACAGTTTCTGCTCACGAAGCACCTTGCCGGTGCGTACCTCGAACACACGCGCGGTGCCATCGTCAAAGTATGCCCAGCCGACATGACCATAGTCGTTGATTGCCATGTGGATCGGCCGCGCGGCCTCATCAGCACCTGGGGCTTCGGCCTCGCGCTGCTTGTCGACGCTCCCCCCGGCGAACAGCGGGATGACCTCGCTTACGAGGAACAGGCACATCATGACCACGGCCACGATCGTGCCGATGCCCGCCGCGGTGATCAGGCTTCGCGAGGCAACGTCGGCAAACTTGACACGGGCACTGGTCTTGCGGCGACGGACCCAGCCGGTCAACGTACCGGACTTGTTGTCAACACCATCAGCCATGGAGCGGGGTCCCGCAGCAGAGGAAGGAAAGGGGGTGGCGGCGTGATCTCAGCCGCCATCCCCGCAGGTTTCATATCAAGGGCGGAGCAGGAACAGAATGCCTGTCGTCCCGCCCCATCATCGAATCCGTTCAGCGGATACCGACCTTGCCCAGTTCCTCTTCAGCAATGGGCGCTGGCAGCGGGTAATAACCATCGCGAAGCACATCCTGCTGGCCCTGCTTGCTGAACACGTAACGGACGAACTCCCGCCGGACCGGGTCGAGCTGGCTGCCCGGCCGGTGGTTGATGTACACGTAGAGGAAGCGGAACAGGGGGTAGGTGCCGTCATAGGCATGTTCGGCCTTCACAGGGACGAAGTCGGACTCGGCATCCTCAGCGATGGGCACCGCCCTTACATCGGCCGTCTTGTAGCCAATGCCGCTGTAGCCAATGGCGTAACGGTCACTGGCCACACCCTGCACCACCGAGGAGCTGCCCGGCTGCTCGTTGACCGCATCCTTGTAGTCGCCGCCGAACAGCGCCACATCGCGGAAGAATCCATAGGTTCCCGAGGCCGAATTACGGCCATAGAGGCTGATCGAGCGGTTCGCCCATTCACCGGTCAGGCCGACATCCCCCCACGTCCGGATGTCGTCCTCGCCGCCTCCCCGGCGGGTGCTCGAGAAGATCGCATCCAACTGCCGCAGCGTCAGCCCTTTGTCTGCGATGGGGTTGTCCTTATGCACATAGACCGCGAGTAAGTCGATGCCGGTTCGAAGCAGCGTGGGCGGGTAACCGTAACGCTCCTCGAAGCTGTCGACCTCGCTGCTGCGCATGGTCCGGCTCATCGGGCCGAACTGCGCCGTTCCCTCGGTCAGTGCGGGTGGTGCGGTCGAAGAACCACGCCCATCGATCTCGATCTGCACGTTCGGGTAATGCCGCTGGAAGCTCTCGGCCCACAAGGCCATAAGGTTGTTCATGCTGTCCGAGCCCGTGCTCTGAATCGAGCCGGAGACCCCTGAACTGGCCTCGTAGTCCGGCAGTTTCTCATCGACCTGCACACCGCCATCGTCATTGTCGTTGTCGTTGTCCTCGCTGTTGGACCCGGCCACGGCCAGGCCACCGGCGAGGCTGAACACCATGGCCATCGCCATCAATCGCATCTTCCAGTGTTTCCACATCTTGTGATCCTTTCGAGCTTGGTTGTGGGCTGCTTTGAGCCCGGTGATTTCATCACCTGTCCACGACGATCCTGTTACCGACTCAGTGATTCAACAGGCCTGTTGTATCGGGTCATCTGCCACGAGCAGTCACCCGATCTGCTGCCGAATGCTAGAGCGGCTTTGTTAGCAATCAGTGAAGATGTGTTGAGAAACGTGTGAGGCGCCCCGCCCCGGGCGACCGGCCGAACAGGCCACCTTGCAGCGATGCGGCTTTCTGGCGACAAATGGGGCCTCCCGTCCCCATCGCGACGCCTTCCTGCTCATCTGGAGATCGCCCAAGACCCCGGCACCGGCCCCCGAACAGCGCCACCGAGGTGGCAGCGTCCTTGCCGCCCCGGGGAAGGATGGTGAATCGGCCTCGACGGCGGGACATCCGTCCTGCGGGATGGGGGGATACCGAAGTGGTGGAGCCCGGTGGGGATTGTCACACCCTCCAGGCCCGGTCCCTTTCTCTTGTGGAACGGCATCTCCGGAACTCAAGTTCGTTGCATCCCGGCTGCAATGATGGACCGAGGAGAAGGGACGGGGGACCACCATGTCCGGGATTGCTCATCGTTTTCTCACACACTGCTCACGGTTGACTGACCCGGGTGCCGTAATTTCCTCCCACTGCCACGTGGCAGGACAACGGTTGGTGAGGATTCTTCTCTACTCAGGGTACTTTCAGAAAGGAGACCCCCATGCATCGACAGGCAGTTCAACTCGGCCTCATCGGGGCCATGACTCTCGGGTCATCGGGAATGCCGGCCCTCGGTAACGAGGGTTCGCAGGAGCAGATCGAGGGGCTCAAGGAGCGCATCCAAGCACTGGAGGCGCGACTTGAGACCCAGGACCGGGACGGGGAGGGCTGGCTTCACGAGGCCCGCGCCGAGGAGGTCCGGGGCATCGTCAACGAGGCCATGAATGATGCGCGAAACCGCAGCGCGATGATGGAAGGCGGCATGATTGCCGGCCATGACAGCAGCAACTTCATGCTCAAGGGCAACGGCCATGAGATGCGGTTCACCGGCCAGGTTCAGGCCCGCGGCATCTTCAACCACCGGCGGGATGATCCCGGTGAAGATGTTTCATCAGCCAAGAACGTGCGGGGTGCGGAGCTTCGACGCGTCAAGTTCGGTCTTCGCGGCCACATGGACCTTGGCAAGACGATCGACTATCGCATCGTCTTCGCGACCAATCGTAATTCGGGCAACGTCTTTCTCGAGGATGCCTTCATCGGTACGGACCTGACAGATGGGCTTCACGTCTACGCCGGCCGGCTCAAGGCGCCGTTCGCCAAGGAGGAACTGGTCAGTTCCAGCCGTCAGACGGCCGTGGACCGTTCGGCGATGGTCAACAACTTCACTACCGCCCGTACCGAGGGCCTTGGCTTCCGAATCGATCCGCCCGGCCAGGACTTCGCCAAGTTCAACGTCATGTTCAACGATGGCTGGCGCCAAGGCGATGCGGGAGCCGACAAACGATTTGACCAGACCAACACCGACTTTGCCATCACAGCCCGCGGCGAGTACAAGATCCTCGGTGAGGACTGGAATTACGGCCACTACGGCTCGCGGCCGGGTGATG
>PUNN01000383.1 GCA_003552605.1 Phycisphaeraceae bacterium | reverse complement strand
TCGGCCGCGGACGGCCGCTGACCATGCCACCCGGTTTCGCGTCTACATGCGTTTGCCCTGGGCGTTGGCGGGCGGTGCTGGCGATCCCTATCCTTGTTGGCCTGAGATGGCCCGCAAGAAGTCCAACAAGCTCAAGGACCCCGCCGCCCAGTCGCCGCGCATTGTCAACCGCCGCGCGCGGCATGATTTCCACATTCACGAGAAAATCGAGGTGGGAATTGTGCTGCAGGGCAGCGAGGTCAAGAGCGTGCGGCAGGGCCGGGTGGCGCTGACTGAGGCCTTTGGCCGCGTGGACCCGCAGACGACGGAATTGTGGCTGATCAACGCGCACATCGCCGAATACAACCACGCCCACGGGGCCAACAGCCATGACCCCCTGCGGCCACGCAAGCTGCTGGCACACAAGCGGGAGATCGGCCGCCTTGCCGGCCTGGCCTCTTCACAGGGCCGCACGCTTGTCCCCCTGGCCATGTACTTTGTCCGGGGCAAGGTGAAACTGGAACTGGGTGTGGCATCGGGCAAGAAGCAGTACGACAAGCGACAGGACCTCAAGAGTCGTGATGCCGACCGCGAGATCCGCCGGGCGATGACACGCAAGCGCTTGTAACTGGCCGACCCGTGCCCTACGGGCGCTCCGGCCACGGAGCAGCATGGATTGGCCAGGCGATCGCTCGCGCGGGCGGCATAACAAGCCGGCCGGTCATTCCTGGTCGTCTTCGGGCTCGCTCAGCACGAGCTCTTCCTTTTCGACCCAGCCGCGCGGCGGCAGGACGTTGTTCATGTCTGGAAAGTCCGCCCGGTTGAACGTCACATCCATGTGCCCTTCGCGGTCGAGATAATCACCGGTCAGGCGCAGTTCGCCGTTTTCCCAGGTCTTACGAAGGTTCATGTCGCGGAAAGGCCGGTTGAAAAATGCGCTCTGGCGCTGGCCTTCGAAGGTATAGCTGTCCACGGTCATCGTCAGCCAGTTGCCGTCGATGCGGTACGTTCCCTTGCGGATACCCGGGGCGTAGTTGCCCCCGCCGCGGGTGCTTGCGAAGACGAACTCACCATCGTCCTCGATCTGCAACCGAAGCTGGAAGCGGTCGGTCTGACCGATCCAGCGGCCGACAATGGTGTTTTCCTCCTCGGAATCATCCTGCTGCGCGGCGGCCGTCTGCTGATCGTCGGTATCCCCCTCAGCCTGCTGCTGGCCATTGGCCGTGTCGTCAGCGCGGGCAATGGGGTCAGTTTCGGCGGGCTCATCCTCATCGTCGAACAGGCTCGTCCAGTCCGGTCGCGGCTCGCGGTGGGCCGAGGCGACGCGCGCTGCATCAGCACGGGTGGCGTAGACGAGTTCGCCGTCACGCGGCAGCGTATACAGCTCCGTCACCGTCCAGTTCCGTGCATCCTTGGGGCGCACTTCGAGGTCAACGGCGATCTCGAGCTCATCCTCGTGCTGCTCGATCACACTTACCGTACCCACGATTCTGAACGACCGGGAGAACTGGCCCGGGCCATCGACCCGGCCGACGTCATACCCCACGCGCCTTTGGGCCTCGAGATCCTCGAGCTTGACTACCTCGCCCACTTCCGCGGTTGGGGGGATGGCGATCCAGGCCCGCTCGATGAAGCTGTCGACCAGCTCACCGCCGCGCTCGCCGAACTCCGGCAGCCGCGTGATGCGGGTGATTACCAGCACATCATCATCGCCCGGCAGATAGCCGAACCGGCCAAGCTGCCAGCGGGGGGTGGTGTGCTGGCGGACCAGCCGGGCATCGCTGACCAACTCGGCATGGAAGGCGTACTCGGCGCGTGACGGGTCGGCCCCGCGTGGCAGGTGGATGCCGCCGGCAAGGCCGACATCATCCCGCTGCCCCGCCGACCGGCCACAGCCGGTCATGGCCCCGGCCAGCACCACGGCCAGCAGCCCGAATCCCAATATGGCGACGCTGTACCTGTAACCCATGCTAGTTCTCCTGTCCGCGTCCCGGGCGGTTTATTGTAATCGCAGCATCCCGGGGCTGTTATCGGTTCGATCCGCGGGGGGGCTTACCCGCCCGTCTTCGGTGCAGGGCTGGTGGCGAGGTGGCCACCGGCCGCCGCCCATCGGCCCGTGCGATCCATGGTCGGCCGCGATGCGGGGCGTTACCATGTAGATCAGTGATGGACAGCGAGGGTCCCATATCCCGACGTCGGCGCGGCCGGGGGCGCTACGAGCGCCTGCGGCGACGGTTGCTGACGGTGATCTTTCTCCTGCTGGGCATTTCCGCGGTGCTTCCCATCGCGGCGCATTTCTTCGCCGCGGACATCTACCGATTCTACATGATCCAGAGCCTCGACAGCGCCAATGAGGACCGGCGCAACCGGGCCTTTTCCTACTTCCTCCAGCACGCACAGAACGACCCCGGCCTGGTGGAAGCGGCTGTTAGGAATCTTAGGCACGCCGATGAGGCCCAGTTCAAGCGCCTCCAGCAACTTCTCGAGCGGGCCGGCTTCTGGAACCGCCGACACGTGCCCGAGGAGCCGTGGCGGCGGTGGCTCGATCACCTGGCCGAGTCCGATGAGCCGCGCCAGCGGCTGTTTGCCGCCATCCGCTACGCCGAGTTGCCGGGCGAAGCCGACGATGAGGCGCTCCAGGACATCGGCTGGCGGCTGATCGCCGACCCCGAGCCTGCCGTCCGTTTCGAGATGCTGCTGACCGCGGCCCGGATGAGCCGCGCGGCCGCCCAGCCGCTGCAATGGGAGGCGATGGTTGGAGAGGCCACGGGCGATCCGGACCCGTACCTGGCAAGGGATGCGATCATCCTGTTTGCCCTGATCGACAGTGCCGAGACCGGCCGGTCACTCTCCTGGCGCGATGCCCCTTGGCCGGTGGCCAAGGCGACCCTTTTTGCCACCGCGACCACCCGGCCGGACCAGCCACGGCCGATCATCGAGGCACTCGCCGACCCCCAATCCCCCCCCATGCTGCGGGCCGCCGCGGCGTGGGCCGCCGGGCTGACCGGGCACGAAGATGCCCGTGATGCCCTCGTGGAAATCATCCACGCCGCGCGACAACCCGCGGCCGACCCCGAGGCCGCGGAAGAAAACGGGAGCGGTGAAGCGAGCAGCGGCGACGAAGAGGACGAAGGGGCCGAGCAGGATGGCGCCGCGGCCAATGAAGGCCGTCCATCGCCCGATGCCGGTGAGCTGCACCTGCTGTGGGCCGCGGTGCGGTACGTCCCGGTTAACCTCGATGATGCCGATGACCCGGCCGCCGAGGCCCTGACCGACCTGTTGCTCCGCCTGGTCGAGGATGACCTGTCGAAGCCCGCGAATCTCTGGCCCGCCCTCGCGGCGATTTACCGGCTCGCCCCCCGACTGCATGAGAAGGCCCGGGCCGATCCCGATGGTGACTGGGCGAAGCTGCTCAGCGAACCACTGCCACGCCTGGCCATGTGGGAGGGGCTTGCCCCGGGCGGCAGCGAGGTCGAG
>PUNN01000386.1 GCA_003552605.1 Phycisphaeraceae bacterium | reverse complement strand
GGCCATCGGGCTGAAGACCCCCGGAAAGCCCGCTGACCATGCCACCCTATGGGGATTGGATCTGAGCATTGGGGGCACCCGCGACATGGGTCATGCACCTGCCGGGAGACCCTGCAAACGCCGCGGCTTTTCCGCGGTGAAGCATTCTCCTAACATGGTTTATTCCGCTGCGCCACCTTCTGGCCCGGCTTTTGCAGCCGGATCGACCGTGGCCGGCGCCCCTGCCCCCGCCACGCGGGGCGCCGCCTGCATCCGCGCCGGCTTGCCCCAACCCTCCGACCGACCGAGGCCGCAATGTTCGATAATCTGAGTGACAAGTTCAGCGATGCCCTCCGCAAGCTCTCCGGCCGCGGCCGGATCACCGAGTCCAACGTCGCCGAGGCGATGGCGGAAGTGAAAAACGCCCTGCTCGAGGCGGACGTGCACTACGAGGTGGTGCAGCAGTTCATCGCCTCGTGCATGGAAAAAGCACGCGGGCAGCAAGTGATCGAGAGCCTCAAGCCGGGCCAGCTCATGATCAAGATCGTCCACGATGAGCTCGTCGAGCTCATGTCCGGCGGCGATGAGATCGACGGCAGCGGCGGGATCATGTACGTCAGCCCCGGCCCGACCGTGATCATGATGTGCGGGCTTCAGGGCTCGGGCAAGACGACCACCTGCGGCAAGCTCGCCGCTTACATGAAGCGCCGCAACCGCAAGGTCATGCTCGCCGCGGCCGACCTTCAGCGCCCCGCCGCGGTGCATCAGCTCGAAGTGCTCACCGGGCAGGTGGCCGGCGAGGATGCGCCCGGCGGCGGCAAGGTCTACTTCTACGGCGAGCAGGACAAGGTCGCCGAATACGGCAAGGCCGTCGGTGCCGCCGTCACCGTCTGCCGCAACGCGCGTGAGCGGGCGAAGCAGCTTGGCTGCGATGTGCTGATTCTCGACACCGCCGGGCGGCTGCACATCAACGATGAACTGATGAATGAGCTGCGGTCCATCGAACGTGCTGTCGAGCCCCACCACATCTTTCTCGTCACCGATGCCATGACCGGGCAGGATGCGGTCAACAGCGCCAAGGCGTTCAATGAGCAGCTCGAGCTCGATGGGGTGATCCTGACCAAGTTCGACTCCGACACCCGCGGCGGGGCGGCGCTGTCGGTGCGGCAGGTGACGGGCAAGCCGGTCCGGTTCATCGGCATCGGCGAAAAGCTCGATGCCCTCGAGCCGTTCCACCCCGAGAGAATCGCCAGCCGCATTCTCGGCATGGGCGATGTCGTCAGCCTCGTCGAGAAGGCTCAGGAGCAGGTCACCCAGGAGGAGGCCGAAGCGCTTCAGGAGAAAATGAGCCGCGGCAAGCTGACCATGGATGACTTTCTCAACCAGCTCAAGAGCATCAAGAAGATGGGCTCGATGAAGTCGCTGCTCGGCATGCTGCCCGGGGTGGGCAAGCAGATCAAGAACCTCGATCTCGATGACCGCCAACTCACCCGGACCGAGGCGATCATCCAGTCCATGACACGTCACGAGCGAAAGGATGTGGACCTGCTCGACAACAGCCGGCGGCGACGAATCGCCCGCGGCTCCGGCACGCACCAGAACGATGTCTCGCAGCTTGTCAAAGGCTTCCACATGGTGAGCAACATGAGCAAGCAGATGTCGCAGATGGGCATGATGCAGCGGATGAAGACGCTTTCGGGCATGGGCAGCATGGACCTCGCAGGCGCCATGGGCGGCGGCATGAACATGGCCGGCACCAAGGGTGGCCAGAACAAGCCGCAGAAACCGGGCCTGAAGGCAAAGCAGAAAAAAAAGAAGCGAAAGAGCCGGTAATCCAGACCGTGCAGAACCCGGTGGCAGGGCAGGCAACTGCGAAAACGCGTGGATCACCGGACAATGGAGCCATCACGGAGGGCTGAACACGAACGTCCCGCGCCCATACCCTCGAACGATGGAACCACGGGCGGGACGCCACGAACCACCATGCACGCCGTGTTTTTCTTTCGCGTGACTCGCGATTTTCGCAGTGTCCCCTGGGTTCACGGCCACCCTGTCCATGCAGCAACCACACGGACCGCTGAGGCCACAGCACTTGAAGTGAACGCCAGTGCCAGCGCATAGACATTGCGATCTCCAGATTCACGCTGGTGCGACCCCCCTGCCTCACGCCCCCTTTCTGCGTTTTCTCCGTTTCCCCGTCATTCCCTGCCGCATGCGACGGTTTCAGGTGGGCCGATGTTGCCCCCGCGCTGCGTATGCCCGGTGTCAGCCAAGAAACTGCCAGTCGCCCGACCAGATGACGTAGGCCCAGAGCAGCGCATTGGTCAGGCCGTGGGCCCAGATGACCGGGCCGAGGCCGCGGCGGGCGGTAAGATACAGCACGGCGCTGAAAGTCAGCACGCAAAGCACCGTCCCGGGCCAGTCGCGGGGCAGGTGGCTCATCAGGCACCACAGGATCGCCCCGACGATCAACCCATTGATGCTCAGCGCCCCGAGCGGCACCGAATCGAAGGCGCGGCGGAGCACGCCGCGGTGGCGTTCAGCCTCCTTCGCTGCGCGTGTGTGAACGATCATGTCCCCGATGATCGGCAGGTCGCTTGCGAATTGAATGACCGCGAGCTTCGTATCCTGCCAGCGGTGGAAGCAGCGAAGCAGCAGCGACCGGAACAGCACCTCCTCGAAGATCGCCACCAGGATCGTCATGCCCAGCAGCCGCAGGATAAGCGAACTCCATGCGGCGACGACGTTGCTTTCGAGAAAGCCGGCGAAGAAGCTGTCGTGCGTCCATGCGAGCATGCCGGGCTCGCGGTCGATCGCATCGTAGTCGATCGCCCCGAGCGGTTCGCCCTGCATCAGTGCCGCCCAGCGCAGGTCGAACTCACCAGCCATCCACCAGGCAAGCAGAATCCACCCCGCCGCCGACACCACCGCCGCGGGCAAGGCGATCCAGTGAAAGCTGAGCGTGATCTCCGGCATCAGCTTCCGATAGCGCCAGATGACGTAGCCGACGATGCCGCACTTGAGCGTGTAGAGCACGGGATAGCTCAGCGGCACGTAATCCCGCACACCGTTGACAATGAACAGCAGCAGAATGAAAAGAACAAAAGGGATCAGCCGCGGGTGGGCCGGGTGCTCGGCCATCCAGCGATCGATCCGAGCGATGCGGCTGTTAGCCATCAGTGCCGGCCGCCCCGCACCCGGAGTGGCGTTGGAAGTTGCAGGCGATCGGTGCCCGTCCGGGGATGAACACACGGGGTCGTATCCTCTCTTGCCGAACACACCGGCCACGCCACACGACTGCGCCACCGCTCAGAACAGACTTCGACCGGCGGGGCGGGGTAGCTTAATCGAAACGGACCGCTCACGTCACCAGCCCGGGCGGGAAAGGGTGCATGACACGTGTCGCGGGTGCCCCCAATGCTCGGATCCAATCCCAATAGGGTGGCATGGTCAGCGGCGGTCCGCGGCCGATTGCCATGC
>PUNN01000049.1 GCA_003552605.1 Phycisphaeraceae bacterium | reverse complement strand
GCGCTCCGCCGATCATCACAAACGGATTTGGGCAGAATCCATGCCAGTGGAGGTGCGTGACCTCTCCGTTTACGAGGAGGTGGCCTGATGGAACTGGATGCGCTGTTCGAGCGGTTGAAGGTCGAGGCGATCTTCCATGCCGGCGACTTCGTCGCCCCCTTTGCCGCGAAGCTCATCGCCCCGGATGCCGTCGACATCCCCGTTCACTGCGTCTACGGCAACAACGATGGCGAGCGTGCGGGGCTGAAGAAGGTGCTGCCGCAATTGGCCGATGGCCCCTATCGCGTCGAGCTCGCCGGCCGGACGATCGTCATGCACCATTTCATCGACTGGCTCAGCAGCGAGGATGTGCGCGGCGCGGAGGTGGTCATCAGCGGCCACACCCATGACGTGGTCAACGAGCAGCACGATGGGCAGTTGCTGCTCAACCCCGGCGAATGCTGCGGCTGGGTCAACGACCGCTGCTCGGTCGCCACGCTCGACCTCGCCTCCCTCACCGCCGAGATCATCGACCTGGCATGAGCCGGGCGCATGCATGGTGCGGCGGCCTGTTGCCCGCACTTCACATCAGCTTGCCCCCTCCCACGGGGCAAACCCATGTAGTTGAAAAACAGGGTGGCATGGTCAGCGGCTTCCGGGGGGTGTCCGCAGCCGATGGCCATGACGGCCCGTGACAGGGGGTTGAGCGCATGGCCATCGGCCGCACTTCCGGGCCGCTGCATACGTTCATCATGCACGTCACCACAATATCTCCGCAGCACCATGGATGATCTGGTATCGTGGGGGCATACGCCCCCCGCGCGGCGAAGATCGTCGCGGCGTGGCGGGAAGCCCGGCCCCCTCAACAGACAGGATCCCTCATGCGACTTGGCGGCCCCATCTACGAAACCTTTGACAAACCCGAGCAATGGGCACAGGCCAATCAGAAGGCCGGCTGGCGCGCCGTCTATTGCCCGCTCAAGCCGGAGGCCGATGAGGCCACCTGCCGGGCCTACGCCGCGGCGGCCGAGCAGGCCGGCCTCGTCATCGCCGAGGTCGGCGCCTGGCGCAACAATACACTCAGCCCGGATGAAACCCAGCGTAAGCAGGCCATCGAGAATTGCGCTGCCCACCTGGCCCTGGCCGACCGGGTCGGCGCTCGATGCTGTGTCAACATCGCCGGCAGCCGGGGTGAGCCGTGGAACGGCTGGCACATGGACAATTTCTCACGCGAGACCTTCAACCTGCTGGTCGAAAGCCTGCGGGCGATCATCGACACCGCCGCGCCGGCCCGTGCCGCCTACGGCCTGGAGATGAAGCCGTGGGTGTTTCCCGACTCGGCCGAGCAGTATCTCGACTTGATCGATGCCGTCGATCGCAAGGCGTTCTGCGTCCACCTCGACCCGGTCAACATCATCTCGAGCCCGCGGCGGCTGTACGACAACAGCCGCATCGTCCGGCACCTGCTGCGCACGCTCGGACCGCACATCCGCAGCATCCACGTCAAGGATGTCACAATGTCGCAGAAACAGCTTGTGCATATCGATGAGTGCCGCCCCGGCACGGGGCACCTCGACCTGGCGATGCTGCTGCGTGAGGCCGACCGACTGCCGGCCGACACGCCCCTGATGATGGAACACCTGCCCAATGCCGAGGAGTACGCCCTCGCCGCAGAGCACCTTCGTGGCGTGGCGCAGCAGGAAGGAATCGCGCTTTGAACGACAAGAACCTCACCACGATGACCCCGGCAATCCAGATCACCCGTGAGCAGGAGGCGGCGTTGATCGACCTCGAAGTCGATGCCACGCCACCGGATGCGAGCGAGGTCATCGCCCGCACGCTGTACACGCTGATCAGCCCCGGCACGGAGTTGAATGTCTACCTCGGCGAATACGCCCGCGCAAGCTCCGGCGCCGGCTGGGGCACGCTGCCGATGGTGCCCGGCTACGCCGCCGTGGCCGAGGTCGAGCAGGTCGGCGAGGAAGTGACCGATCTGAAGGCGGGAGATCTCATCTTCTGCATGGGGCCCCACCAGGGCCGCCAGCGAAAGCCGCGGCGGGATGTGTTGCCCGTGCCGGCGGGCCTCGCGGCGGAGAAGGCCACGTACGCCCGGTTGATGAACGTCACCATGAGCACCTTCTGCACCACCCCCATCCGCCCGCCCGAGACCGTGCTCGTGGTCGGCCTTGGCCTCGTGGGCGTGCTCGGGGCGCAGATCTTCCGCATGGCCGGCTATCACGTGGTGGGGGTCGACCCAGTCGAGCGCCGCCGCGAACTCGCCACGCAGTGTGGGATCAGCACCGTGCTGCCCGCGGTGCCCAAAAATGACCGCACCTACCGCGGCAGGGTCGGCCTCATCGTCGAGTGCAGCGCCCATGAGCAGGCGGTGGTGGATGCCACGTGGTGCCTTCGGCGCGGCGGGGAGATCGTGCTTGTCGGGGTGCCCATGAGCGCCCGGGCCGAGGTCCAGGACGTCGAGGCGTTCAAGGCCATCTTCCGCGCCTTTGCCAGCATGCGGACCGGCAGCGAATGGCAGATACCCCGTCACCCCGATGGCACAGGCCGGCCGAGCAACTTCGGCAACATGGCCGCCGCGCTCGACTGGCTCGCCGAGGGGCGCATCCACGTCGATGGCCTGCACACCGTGGCCCACCCCCGCGACTGCCAGCAGCTTTACCAGGACATCCTGCACAAGCGCCTTGACACCCTGACGGCGATCCTCGACTGGCGGGATGTGGACAAGGGCTGATACGCCCGCGGTGCGTCCGCCGCATGACCACTTGGCGCGGGCTCCCTTTGCATCGGCGAGAGGGTGGGGTGGGATGGTCAGCGGCTTTCGGTCGGGTCTTTACCCTCCCTCTCCCGCCCCCGGAAAGGGGAGAGGGAGAAAATACCCGCGGCGCATGTCATGCACCCTGTCACGCTGCCAAGCGCAACTTGTTACTTGACGCTCCGCCGGGCGGGCGGCACACTGACAGCGTGGCTGCGGGGCTCCAAGCGCGCCACGGTGGCACGCCCCGCGGCAGAGACACCACGGTGACCACATCGACGAGGAACTGACCATGGCCCGCAAAGACCCTTATGCTCCGACCCCCAATGACAAGTTCACGTTCGGCCTCTGGACTGTTGGCAACGTCGGCCGCGACCCCTTCGGTGAGCCCACGCGGCCGAAGATGAGCCCGGCCGAGACCGTCGATCTGCTCGGTGAAGTCGGTGGCGTTCACGGTGTCAACTTCCACGACAACGACCTCGTGCCCATCGACGCCACACCCGCCGAGGCCGATCAGATCAAGAAGGACTTCCGCAAGGCGCTTCGCCGCACGGGCCTGAAGGTGCCCATGGCCACGACGAACCTCTTCGGCGACCCCGTGTTCAAGGATGGGGCCTTTACGAGCAACGATGCCGAGGTCCGTGCCTATGCACTTCAGAAGGTCATGCGCGGGATGGAACTCGGCGCCGAGTTCGGTGCCAAGATCTACGTCTTCTGGGGCGG
>PUNN01000118.1 GCA_003552605.1 Phycisphaeraceae bacterium | reverse complement strand
GGATGGACGAGATTGAGCAGAGTCTTGAGGTACATCGCTGGCGCTCCTTGGTAGGGGTTGTTGGTAAACACAACCTACCGAAGACGCCAGCGATGTTCATATCGGCCCTCCCCACCGCCCCCGCCGGCCACCGGGGCGATATCATGCCCGCGGCCTGGGCGGAGGATAGGGCAACGCTGAGGAGCGACCCGAGCGCCGTCCCAGGGACCAAGACCCAGGGGGCCGGCATGCCTGCCTGCCCCCTGGGGATTGGTACCAATGCGATAAACCTTCGCGGCCAAAGGCCGCGACTCTTCGCCTGTGCCCGCTACCCCGGCCAGAAAACGCCCCGCCCAAAACCCTCACGCGCACAGCGCCCATCACCCCCATTTTGCCCCGAACCGACCCACAGATTCTGCGGAAGAACCGGAGTTTCTTGCCGCGCTCGAGCCGCGCCTGGCCGCGCTGGCCCGCGCGCATTCACTCCGGACGTCGCCCGGCGATGAGCGAATTGAACTGCGCCACGTGCTCAAGCGAGAACTCACGCCGTATGTCGGCCAGGATAGCGACCGCGTCAACCTCGAGGGCGATGACCTCGCGCTTGATCGCGAGCCGGCCATCGCGCTGGAGATGGTATTCCATGAAATGGTCACCAATGCCGTCAAGTACGGGTCACTGTCCAACGAAACGGGAACAATCACTGTTTGCTGGCATCGCAGGAAGGACAAGAGCGGCGAGCATGTACACATCGAGTGGGTCGAGTCAGGAGGCCCGCCGGTGGAATCCAACGGCGGTTCCGGCTTCGGCTCGCTGCTGATCGAGAGCAACATCGCCCATGATCTTGCGGGCACGTTGCACATGCAGTTCAACCCGGGAGGGCTGCACTGCGTGATGGACTTTCCCCTCACGAAAGGACAGGGCAATGACAGCTAGAAAACGGCAAACAGGACCGGCCCGGAGAGCGCTGCGGGAAGCGAGCGAATCGGACCGCGCGCAATTGCTCGCCGGTCTGAGAATTCTGATCGTCGAAGATATCGGCATGGTCGCCAGCGCGCTGAAGGCGATGCTCGAGGAACTGGGCTGCACCGTTGTCGGCGTCGCACCGCGCGTGTCCGAAGCAACGAAGTATGCGCGTCATGAACAGCTCGACGGTGTGCTTCTCGATCTGAACCTCGGCGGAGAGTATGCGTTCGCCGTCACCGAGATCCTGCATGAGCGAAGCATTCCGTTCATCATTATGTCCGGCTACGACGTGGAGCAGATCTGCCCGAAGCTGGCCGATGAACCACAGATGCCCAAGCCGTTCGACCGCGCGCCGCTCGAGGAGATGATGCTGGCGGTGTTCTGCGGTCAGGGGCGTCGTAAAGAGCGCGCTGACCCCGTGTCGGGACGCACTCGCGGGTCGGACAAGCCCCCGCTGAGGACGCCAGGCGAACTCGAAAGCGCCGTCTGCCTCGGCATGACGCGCTTCGAGCAGGAGTACATGGGGCGTGGGCCGCACGAGGTGCAGGCACATCTTGTCGGCGATTTGCTTATCGTCCGCATGACGCGCGTGCTGACCGTTGCCGAGCAGAAGCTGGTGGAATCCATGCCGCGGGAGAAGGGCCGTGATCTGGTCAAGGAGGTGCGGATGCAGATGATGGAAGGCGCCCGTAAACAGATCGACTCGATGATCCAGATCATCACCGGCGTGACGGTGCGGTCACTGCATCACGACATCAGCACCCGCACGGGTGAGAAAGTCGTGATCTTCAGCCTGAGCGAACAACCGACCTGCCGGGAAGTGAAACGGTAAGGCCGCTGGCGGTGCCGTCAGCACCCATGCACACCCGGCCGGTGTGTCATCCAAGCCATGTCCTCTCAGCGCCTGGAGCGATCAGCGATGGGATCGAGAGCGATACGACGGTACAGGCGCCTCCGTGGCCGATCAAGCTTGACACCTAGTCCTCAAACAAGCGAATAATCCGGCCCGATCCGGGGATAGAGGTGCAGCACGTTCCGCGCAGCAGTGCCCGCTCACCGCCGGGGCGGGCTTGGGCGGGGCGGCGAGTCATTTCGTGCCGGGCAAGCGTTACACCGCCTCTCGTACGTCCTGGAGGGTCAGTGATATGCTCGCACGCTCCAACCGCCTGACGCCGACCTGGTTGGAGGCGGACGTCGCGCCAGGTGGCGTTGCCGGGGGGGTGTGGCGTAGGCGTTCGCCGCGCATCGATCACTGCGCCGCGGGGGCGAACCGCCTGGCGAAGCACTTCTCGATCTCCACGAGGAACAGGACGCTGGAGGCGACCGCGGTGATCTGCAGCCATTCCCGCACGCCGATCCCCGTCGTGCCGAACAGGTGCTGCATCACCGGCAGGTACGTGAAGAGCATCTGGAACACCAGCGCCAACCCGATCGCCAGCAGCACCCTGCGGCTGCCGAACAGTCCGGCGATCGAGAGCACCGGTGCGAAGGTGAACCGCGTGTTCAGCAGGTAGAACACCTCGAACATCACCATTGTGTTCACCGCCACCGTCCGTGCCAGTTCCTCGCTGGCGCCCTGGCCGCGCATGTAGATAAACATCCCGAACGTACCGGCGCACATGATGACCGACACGAACCCGATGCGCCAGATGAAGTAGCCGTCGAGCAGGTTCGCATCGGGTCGGCGGGGCTTGCGCTTCATCACCGCCTGCTCGGGCGGCTCGAATGCCAACGCCAGCGCCAGCGTCACCGCCGTGATCATGTTCACCCACAGCACCTGCACCGGGGTCAACGGGAGTGTGCGGCCCAGCAGGATCGCAAGGAAGATCGTCAGGCCCTCGCCGCCGTTGGTCGGCAGGATGAACATAATTGCCTTGCGCAGGTTGTCGTAGACGGTGCGGCCTTCCTCGACGGCATGGGCGATTGACGCGAAGTTGTCATCGGTGAGCACCATCTCGGCGGCTTCCTTGGAAACCTCCGTGCCCTTGATGCCCATCGCGATCCCCACGTCCGCCCGCTTCAGCGCCGGGGCATCGTTCACGCCGTCGCCCGTCATCGCCACGACCTGCCCGTGCCCCTGGATCGCCGTCACCAGGCGCAGCTTGTGCTCCGGGCTCACCCGGGCGAAGACATCCACCTCGCTGGCCGCCTTCGACAGCGCCGGATCGTCCATTTCGTCCAGTTCGCGGCCGGTCAGGGCCGTGCGACCGTCGCCGATCGCCAGTGCCGCGCCGATCGCGCTGGCGGTGAGCTGGTGGTCGCCGGTGATCATGACCACGCGGATTCCGGCTTCGTGACACTCCCGCACCGCCTGGATCGCCTCGGCACGCGGCGGGTCGATGAGCCCCACCAGGCCCAGCAGCACCAGTTCCTTCTGCACGCTTTGGGCGTCGATCGTGTCGGTCCCCTCGCGGGCCGCTCGATACGCCAGGCCCAGGACGCGCTGACCGTCGGCGGCCATCGCGTCCACTTGCTCGTTCCAGTGCTCGCGCTCGATCGGCTCCGTCCCCCCGTCCCGCAGTTGATGATCGCACATCTCCAGCACCCG
>PUNN01000162.1 GCA_003552605.1 Phycisphaeraceae bacterium | reverse complement strand
CCATCGCCATCAGCAGCGCCCCGGCCACGCGGGCACTGACCATCTGCGCCCCGAGGATGTTGCCGGTGTAGACCAGCGCCAGCACGTTGGCTGCCGGCGCCACCCACAGCACGATGAACACCGCACCGATGCCGGCCCCGGCGAAGTACAGTCCCGCTGCGACAGGGATCACCGTACACGAGCAAGCCGCCACCAGAAAGCTCGCACCGGCAGCAAGGGCGAAGGTCTTGAACAGGTTGGCCCGGCCGCCGAGATGGCGAAGCACCACCTCCCGGTTGATGAAACTGACCATCGCCCCTGCAAGCAGAAACGCCGGCACGAGACAGGTCAGCACGTGCTCGGCGATGTAATCCCACAGCGCATCCAGGCCGGCGGTGGCATACGGGATGAGGGGTTCGAGGTTCATCGTCAGCAAATCCATTTCAGGGGCAGCGTAAGGCCTCGGCCCTGTCGCCACGTTCAGTGGGTCGGTCGCGGGTGAGCTCCCGGGGCAGCCCCAACCGACGTGGGATCAAGCATTCACCCCGCCTCACCACCGGCGAGAGCACGGCTGTCGGCATCAATGGCGGAACGGATCGCTTCGGTGGCACAGTCGAGCAGGCCAAGCACACATGGAGTGCGCAGGCGGTAGAAGACCTGCAATCCCTCCCGCCGCGTGCCCAGCACCCCCACCCGCCGCATCAACGCCAGGTGACGGGAGACGTTGGACCGCTCGGCGCCGATGCGCTCGGCCAGATCGCAAACGCAGCGTTCACCGCCGCGAAGTTGCTCGACGATGGCCAAGCGAATGGGGTGGCCCAGGGCGTTGAGGACGCGGGCTTGGAGGTCGTAGCGCTCGTGGCAGGCCGCATTCATCAGTCTCAAGACTCCGTTGTAATGTGATTATATACTCACACTAACACAAAGCAAGCACGGAACCAGATTCCGGCAATATGGAAATAAAATATAAGCTATTGTTACTATCATGCCTATCCGCGGCCATGAACCAGCAATTCAAGGCCACAAGGGACATGACACTCCACCACGGGTCTCTCCTGGCCTTGAGCGCACGTCGACCGAGGTGGCCAGCGGGACGGGTGGAGGGCGCAGCGCCGTGCCTATTGCGAAAGAAGAAAGGCCGCTGAAACAGCCAGCCCCTGCTTCCTTCTCGCGAGGCGTGTCATGCATACCACTGCCACAGATGCCAGGGCAAACGCATGTAGCTCGGGTGGCATGGTCAGCAGCCGTCTTCGGCTGATGGCCATGCGGCGAACCCCCCGTCACAGGCCGCCATGGCCATCGGCTGCGGACAGCCGCTGACCATGCCACCCGGTTTAGCATCTACATGCGTTCGCCTTGTGCGCCCCCCCCCCGGAAGCCCGGAAGCCCGGAAGCCCGGAAGCCGCTGCCGCAGCCAGCCAGCCTTCTCGGGATACAAGAGGAGCCCGCGCAAGTGTCATGAACCCACCCCGGGGATGCGACATGTGGCTCCCGTGGCGGGATGAGGGTGGTGGCGGCTATCATGCTCACTTGCGCGCCGATTGCGGGGGGCGGGTTTGGTAGGCAAAGTGGCCGGGTCGGCTGATCCCGGCGAGCGCGGCGGCAGGTAATGGAGATTGAAACGATATGGACATCGTGATTTGCGGCGCCGGGGAGGTCGGTCGGCACTCGGCCGAAGTCCTCAGTGCCATGGGCCACGACATCACGATCATCGACCGCGAGGCCGAGAAACTCGCCATCCTCGATGAGGAACTCGATATCGGTAATCTGCTCGGCAGCGGCACCGAGGCCGAGGTGCTCATCGAGGCCGGTGTGCCGGAGGCCGACCTGTTTGTCGCCGCCACACGGATCGATGAGATCAACCTTCTCAGTGGGGCTATCGCCAAGGGCCTCGGAGCCCGCAAGGTGATCGCTCGCGTCCACCACAGCGCCTACTTCGACGAACGTGGTTATGCCTACTCCGAGAAGCTGGGCATCGATCACCTTGTCTGCCCGGATCACACAACGGCCACGGCGATCGCGCAGACACTCCGCAGCCCCGGTGCCCTTGCCGTCGAGCGTTTTGCCCGTGGCAAGATCGAGATCCAGGAGTTGGCCGTTGACCCCGACCGCCGCGTGGTGGGTAAGACACTCGTGGATATGCGCATGCCCGCATCGGCCCGGGTGGCGGCCATCAGCCGTCAGGGCGAATCGTTCATGCCCACCGGGCAGACGCGCATCGAGGCCGGCGATGTGATCACGCTGATCGGTGAGAGCGGGGCATTCGAGAAGGCCCGGTCGCTGTTCCACAGCGAACCGCCGGACCGCTCGCGCATTGCCGTCATGGGCGGCACGCCGCTGGGGGTATGGCTTTGCCGCGCGCTGCATCACCGCCGCTTCACCGTACGGCTGTTCGAAACCGACCGCGCACGCTGCGATGAACTGGCCGAGAAGCTCGACTGGATCACCGTGTTGCATGCCGATGCCACGGGGCAGACGATCCTGGATGAGGAACATATCGAGCAGGTGGATGCCTTTGTGGCCCTGACCCACGATGATGAGGTTAATATCCTCGCCGCGGCGAGGGCCAAGTCGATCGGGGTCAAGGAAGCCATCGCCGTGCTCCAGCGGCCGACTTACCTGCACCTGCTCGAGCACGTGGGCATAGACCGGGCTTTCTCGCCGCGCGTGACGGCGGTGACGCAGATCCAGCAGTTGCTTGATGATACGCCGGTGAAGAAGCTGGCCTCGCTCGCGGCGGGCGTGGCGGATGTGTTCGAGGTGAAGGTCCGCCGCCCCGTGGCGGGGGTGGTGAACGTCCCCCTGAAAGATGTCGAGTTTCCCCACCAGTGCCTTGTGGCGGGCATCCAGCGTGAGAAGCAGGTCAAGGTGCCCGGCGCCCAGGATCGGATCGAGGTCGGGGATACGCTGATCATCATCGGCCCCGCCGGCCTGTTTCGGGCCCTGAACAAGATGTTCGCCACCACCTGAGGGAGGCATCGCCTTCGAGCCGTTGTCATGAGTTACCGAACCGTCATCCAGGCATTGGGGAAGCTCATGCTGCTTCTGGCTGCGGCCATGCTGCTGCCGCTGGTGTGGGCGCTTGTCGAGTGGGCGATGGGACGGGAAGGGGAGTTTGAGGCGGCGGTCGCCATGGGCGGCGGATTGCTCGCGGCACTGGCCTGCGCGGCGATGCTGTCCTTTCTCGGCCGCGAGGCGAAGCAGCAGCATCTGGGAAGGCGCGAAGCGCTGCTGCTGGTGGCGCTGAGCTGGTTTCTCGGGGCCTTGGTGGTGGGCGTGCCGTATTACCTGTGGGCGTCGATGGCCGGGCCGGAACCGGGTGTACCCTTTCATCGGCCGGTGGACTGCTGGTTTGAGTCGGTCAGCGGCCTGACCACCACCGGGGCGTCGATTCTCAGCGAGATCGAACGACTGCCGCGCGGCATCCTTCTGTGGCGACAGATGACGCAATGGCTCGGGGGGTTGGGCATCATCGTGCTCTTCGTGGCGGTGCTGCCGAGTCTTGGCGTTGGCGGCAAAAAGCTGT
>PUNN01000353.1 GCA_003552605.1 Phycisphaeraceae bacterium | reverse complement strand
CCCCCCCCGGACCTCGGCCCCCGGCCCCCCCCCGGACCTCGCCCCCCGGACTCCGGAGGCCGCTGACGCAGTCAGCCAACCTTCACTGGACACGAAGGGAGCACGCGCCATGTGTCATGCACCCTGTCGGCAGCGCTTGGCCCGGTCACTGTTGCACCTCTCCCATAGGCCCTGTAACGTGCCTGCCCGCACAGCGGGGTCGAGTGGAGCGCCGTGGCCTGCTCCAGCCGGCTGCTGTGGGTACTGGATCGTGGCCTGCGAGCGGTGTAGGGCGTAGGATCGCCCGGTGCCGCTTTCCGCGGCCTTGCGAGCAGAGACTGACCCGTCCCGATCAGGAGAGACAATCATGCCCGAACCACTGACCGATTCGCAGATCGACTCCGGCCTCGGCAACCTGCCGGGTTGGAACCGCGATGGCAACGCGTTGACCAAGACATTCCGCTTCAAGCACTTTCGCGAGGCCTTCAGCTTCCTGACGCGACTCGCCTTCGAGTGCGAAGAGCAGGGCCACCACGCCGAGATCTACAACGTCTACCACACCGTGACGCTGAAGCTGAGCACCCACGATGCCGGCGACCAGATCACGCAGAAGGATCTCGACCTCGCCGCGGCCATCGAGCATTTCAACTGGCTCAAGAAATGACCGCGGCCCCGCCCGCACCCGAAACCGAACAGAGGAGCAGGCATGGAACTGCTTGAATCGCTGTGTAACACGCCGGGCGTCCCGGGCCGCGAGCATCGCATCCGCCAGTTGATCGAGTCCGAGATCGACGGCCTGTTCGATGAGGTCCGTACCGATACCATGGGGTCGTTGATCTGCACCCGGCGGCCGCGGCCGCCGGGGCGCAAAAAGCCGGCCAAGAGCCCCACCCGCGTGATGATCGCCGCGCACATGGATCAGATCGGTTTTCTCGTCAGCCATGTCGATGACAAGGGCTTTGTCCGTGTGGTGCCTGCCGGTGGATTCGATACGCGGAACCTGTTCGCCCGGCTGGTCACCATCTGCCCCGATGTGCATAAGCCGGCTTCCGACCTGCCCGGCGTGATGAACCCGGGTGTCAAGCCCGTACACGTGGCCGACCAGGCCGATCGCAACAAGGTTCCCGAGCTTCACGAGTTGTTCATCGACACCGGCCTGCCGGCTGAGCAGGTGAAGAAGCAGGTGAAGGTCGGCGACATGGTCGTGCTGCGCTCGACATTCACGAAAGTGGGCAGCAGCGTCGTCAGCCAGTGCCTGGACAACCGCGTGGCCTGCTGGGTGGCCATCCGGGCGATGCAGAAGCTCAAGCACCACGAAGCCGAGATCAGCGCTGTATTCACTGTGCAGGAAGAGGTGGGCCTGCGCGGAGCGCGCACCAGCGCGTACGCCCTGAGGCCGGACATCGGCATCGCTGTCGACACCACCCTCAGCGTCGATACACCCGGTGTGCCCGGTGAGATGAGCGTGACCAGGCAGGGCGAGGGCGCCGCCATCACGTGCATGGATGGTACCAGCATCGGCGACTACGACCTTATCGAGACTTTCGAGTCCCTTGCCCGGCGCAAGCGGATCAAGCACCAGCGCTCGATCCTTCCGCGCGGCGGCACCGATGCGGGCACCATTCAGGCCGCAGGGCCTGGCGTGCGGACGATGACGCTCTCGGTGCCCACCCGCTACATTCACACCGTGACCGAGATGGTGCATGAGGATGACATGCACGCCACACGCAATCTGCTTGCGGCCTACCTCGCCGAGGTCAAGTAATCCCCCGGCAAACGCGGCGAAGTGGATGTCGGCCTGAACCGCCGCGGCGTTGGAAAGCGATGCGGGCCCGGTGTGGCTCCAATGCGGATTTCGGCGGCTGTGCGGTGCCGTGTGAGGGATCGACGATGAAACTGACCATGGATGAACACACCACCAGTCGCATCTACGACCGGTTCAGCGTGGTGTACGACAGGACCTTCGGCCGACTTGTACAGCGGCGCCAGCGCATCGCCATCGAGCACCTCGGTCTTGAGACAGGCGACCGGGTGCTCGACCTCGGTGTCGGCACGGGCCTGACGATCCCGATGTATCCGGAAGATGTGACCATCGTCGGGGTGGACCTCTCCTGGGGCATGCTCGAGGAGGCGCGGCGGCGGGCCCTCGAGGCGGGGCGCAAGGCTTGGGTGGTCCAGGCCGATGCGCTCAGGCCGCCGTTGCGGCCGCAAAGCTTCGACCACGTCTTGATCACCCACGTCATCAGTGTCGTCAGCGATCCGGCCGAATTGCTCCGTCGCGCAGCCGAGTTGACCCGGCCGGGGGGGCGGATCGTCCTGCTCAATCACTTCCGTTCCGAGCGTGGCCCGGTGGCCTCGCTCGAAAAGGCCATCAATCCCCTGTGCATGAAGGTGGGCTGGCGCAGCGATCTGAGCCTCGCCGAATCGCTCGAAAACGTCCCGCTGAAAGTGGAAAAGCAGATCCAACTGCGGCGGTGGGACCTGTGGAAGATCATCGTCTTGCGACATGCCGATGAGGCGTGAAACTGGCCTCTGCTGCGAGCGAGGGCCGTGAAGCGCCGGGCGAAGGAGACATGACACCCGCCGCGGGCAGACGAACATGGCTGGCTGTGTCAGCGGGTTGTCTTCTACGCGATGGCCATGCGCCCCCGAGGGTTCAGGACGCCCCGAGCGCCTCGCGGCCGCGCATGGCCATCGGGCTGAAGACCCCCGGAAAGCCCACTGACACAGCTAGCCCAGTGGTTGCCCGCCGCGGCGCGTGTCATGCGCCCCGTTTGCCTTGGGACCTGCTCCGGGGGCTTTTCCGCCATGAGCCCGTTCGCTAACATGGCCGGCATGAAGGTCTTGGCCGATGAAACGCGCGTGGCGGGGTTGATCGAGCAGCTCGGGCAGCAGGTCGCTCACAGTGTGGCCGCGGCGCGGGGATGGGCGCTGGTCGGCATCCGCAGCAGGGGGGATGTGATCGCGCGGCGGCTGGCCGAGGTGCTCGAGCCCGACCACATCGGCACGCTGGATATCACCCTTTACCGCGATGACCTTTCCGAGGTGGCCAACCAGCCGGTGGTCCGGCCGACGGAGATCGAATTTCCCATCGATGGGCTCGATGTCGTGCTCGTCGATGATGTGCTGATGACCGGGCGCAGCGTCCGCGCTGCCCTGGATCTGTTGATGGACCTCGGCCGGCCCCGCCGCGTGTGGCTGGCGGTGCTTGTCGACCGCGGCGGCCGGGAACTGCCGATCGCCCCTGACCAGGTCGGCCTCGACCTGGCCGGCTCGACCGAGCCCGGCCCCGAGCAGCTTGTCGAAGTGCATGTGCAGCCGACCGACCCGTGCGATCAGATCATCGTCCGGCCCCGCATGCCCGAGGATATCCCGGCGTGAGCACCATGCAGAAACCCGACTATCGCTGGACCCACCGTCACCTGCTGGGACTTGAACAACTCTCGGCGGAAGACATCCGGTTCCTGCTTCAGACCGCCCGCGGCTTCGAGGAGGTCAGTACACGCAGTGTCAAGAAGGTGCCGGCCCTG
>PUNN01000182.1 GCA_003552605.1 Phycisphaeraceae bacterium | reverse complement strand
GTAGTAGAGCGTCTCATCGAGCGCGGCGGTGCCGCTTTCGGGGGTGTCGCGGTCGCGAAGCACGGGTGAATCGATGTAGCGCAGGCACCAGATGTACTGGGCATGGACAACGCCATCCACGCGCTCCTCGAGCACCTGCCGGGAGGCGGTGGAGCAGAAGTCGGTGCGTGTGGCGGGGTTGGCGGGGGCATTGCCGGCCGGGGGTGTGCTCATGCTGGCCGCTACACCGGGGGTGCAGGGATGTTGAATCGCTTCGGCGCCGGATGGGGCACCGGGCAAGAGGCGGAATGCGGCGTTGGTGGCGACCATGAGGCATCGGCCTCGTGAGTGTGGCCCCGAAGGGCGGCCCGGTGTTCCGCCGGTGAATGGGCGGAGCGCGGCGGAGTTGCCGCGTGGTGGCATTGTACCCGCAACGGGGAGGAGGCGACGGGGGCGGTGGGGTGTGGATGCTCATCAGAGAGTTTCCGGGGCCACGCCGCGGGGGGGCCGCGAGGCGGGGGTTCAATCAGGCCGGTTCGGGCGAGGGGACGTCCGACCGCGATGGGCGGGTGCGGGGCGGAGACGCTCGCAGCGACGGGGGGGCGCAAGGCGGATTTGCGGCCCCGGCCGTCCCGCCCGATCCACCGCGGCGTGCGTCATCCCTCCGAGGCATATGATCCTGTGTGCTTGGGCACCGGGCCCACCGGGCCGGTGGCTGCAACCGTGCGATGGGTGAGGTGTAGGAGGATGTGTGGTGGATCACGACCGACCAGGGTCGGTGGCGCGGCCGGCGGGCTGGCGGCCGGATGCAACGCAAGCATCGCTCGACCAACTCGATGATGCTGCGCTCGCGGAGCGCGCCGGTGCCGGCTGCCGGGAGGCGGCGGGGGTGTTGATTGCGCGGCATCAGGGCAGCGTCCGGTCGTTTCTGAGGCGGCTGACGCCCGATCGCGACCTGGCCGATGACCTGGCGCAGGAGACATTCCTCAGGCTGCTTCGCCACGCGGGGCGCTACGACCCGCGCTGGGCGATGAAGACGTGGCTGCTGACCATCGCGCGGCGGCTGCTGATCAACCACCTCCGCCGCGCTGACAACGGCAACGGCAAGCTGCCCGCTCAGCCACTGCCCGGCCCGGCCCGCACGCCGCTGGAACAGGCCAGCGAGCGAGACCAGCGGATGCATACGCGGCGGGCACTCGAACGTGCCCTCGATGAACTCAACGAGACGCAGCGGCAGGTGATCCTGCTGTTTCACCAGAGCGAGATGCCGATCGGGGCGATCGCGGAGGTGATGCAGATGCCGACGGGGACCGTCAAAAGCCACCTGCACCGGGCCCGCGCTGCCCTGCGGCGAAGCCTGATCCAGATGCCGGAGATAATGCCATCATGAACGAGCCACACGAACATCGCGTTGAACCCGCCTTCCCCGGCGACCCCGCCGCCGGCCGCGATGGTGATGATGAGGCCCTCGCCGCGCTGTGGGAGCGCTGCCGTGATGGGGCACTGAGCCATGCCGAGCGAGAGGCGTTTGCGAAGTGGCTGCAAGACAACCCGCGCGCGGCCGAGGCTTTCGAGGCCGAATCGCGGTGGCTCGATGGCCTTTCAGCCTCCGAGCCGGAGGTGGAAGCCGACGCCGCGGCGTTCATCGCGCAAACGCTGCAACGGTGGGACCGTGAGCGAGCACAGGACCACGAGCGGCAGCGCGAGCGCGCCACGTCGCCGATCCTCGCCCGTCTGCCGTGGCGATGGGCCGGTCTTGCGGCGTGCGTGGCCCTGATCGGCGTCACCATCGTGCTGACGCTTCAAGGGCCGACCACGGGCCCCGCCCCCACCACCGCCCTGCCACCTGAAACGGCCGCCCCCCCGGCCGAGGGCGAGCTGTCCGGCGAGGCCGAACCGAGCCCGCTGACCATCATCGTGGCGGATATGCGCGATGTCGCGGTGCATCCGCGGACCATCCGGGAAGGGCTCGAGCGCGGCCGGAATCTCTGGAATGTCGATGCCTCGCTGTCGCGGCTGCAACCTTCCGCCCGCCGCATGGTAGGTGACGATGGTGAATCAGCGTGGTTCGCCGGCGCGGCCGAAGGGCTCGGGGCATTCGACGTCGAGCGACTCGGCCGCTGGGTCTGGCCCTCACCCGCCGCCCCCTCGCAGGATGGCGACGATGGGCGGTAAACCGCATCAGATGGAGACAATCTCATGAACGCAACGCGGATGTATTGGTCGATGGCAATGGTGGTGTGCCTCACGGTGACCCTTGCGGCAACGCCGACACTGGGCCAGGACGGGGCGAAATGGGCACCGGCGGACGCGGCGGTGTTCGTCCAGATCGATGACATGGCCGACTGGCGCCAACAGTGGATGCAGGACCCGCTGGCCGAGTTCCTGCGCGATGAAGGCATCGAGCGCGGCAAGCATCATCACGGGGCGTGGGTCAAGATGTCCGAGGCCATGGACATGGAGCCTGAAGCGCTGTTCGATGCGTTCTTCGGCCAGAGGATCGTGCTGCTTGGCGATGACAGTGAGGACACGGCATTCGTGCTGCTGACGACCATGGCGGCCGATGTCAGTGCCAAGGCGATCGATGCACTCGACCTGAAGGCCGATGGGCGCATCGGCGACCACGATCGCTTTCTCACGCCGGACGGCCGCACGCAGGTGGTGGTCGATGGCGACCGCGTGGCGATGGCGCGCAAGGATGATGAGGCGTGGCTTCGCGAGGTCGTTCTGCTCGGCGTAGATGATGAAGAAGCGCCGACGCTGGCCGACGATGAGGCCTTCAAGCAGTGGATGCAGCGCCTGCCAGCGGGTGATCGGGCGGCGGTGGCGTTCGCCCGCGAGGGTGATGGTGATGATGAGGAGATTCACGCGCTCGCCTGTCTCCGCGACGGCCGCGGCCTGGATGTGCACTATGCGGGCACTTCGGACAAACTCGATGAGATGGTCGACCACATGGGCGAGGGCGGCGCGCTCGAGTTCGGCCCCCTGCCGGCGAGCACCATCGGGGCGACGACCATCAACCTCTTCGACCCGGCGCCGAAGGGCGCTGAGCGTCTCGATGGCCTCGTTCAGCCACACTCGTTCAAGGATGATGTGCTCGGCGGCCTCGAGGCACCGACGGTGTTCTTCGTCGGGCAGGTCGAGGGTGAGTCGGTCGAGCCGAAGACAGCCTTCGATGTGCCCGTGGTGGGCATGGCGGTCAAGCTCGGCGATGATGATGTCTCAGAACACATCGACACCATGCTCGGCCGCGCGATGGGCATGATGCGGATGGGCATGCGGGCGCAGGGGGTGCCGCCGTTCGAGATGAGCGAGCACAGCCATGAGGGTGTGGATTATCATGTTGCCGACTTCGGCGATGCCATCGTGAAGAAGACCGAACGCGAGGACCTGCGCGGCGCGCTGCGCCTGGCGATGGGCCGCATCGGTGACTGGTACGTGATCGCAAGCCACGATGACTTCTTCCGGCAGGCCATCGCCGCGGACAAGCGTCCCGGCCTGGCGCTCAGCGGCCAGGCCGCCCTGCTGCCGGTCGAGCAGAAGGCTCGTCCGCTGTTTGGCACGTTCTTCCGCGCCCCCATGATGGCCAAGCACCTCGAGACGTGGCTGTCCTACTGGGAGCAGGAGCGGCCGACGGCCTTCGAGGCGGCACAGGACCGCAAACCAGCCGACCACGAAGCCCGGATCATCCGTTGCGTGCGCATCCTCGCCGGCTCGATGGATTACTACGACACCGTCGGCATGCAGGCGTGGGCTGGTGAGGGCGATGAAGCCGACATCGTGTACGCCCGCGTTCAGATTCGACGCCGATGAAGCCACCGAATCCGGGTTGGGCAGCCCTCCCCTCCGGGGGTGGGGGCGGGGCCGGGGCAGGCTGCCCGACTCGATTCCCTGAAACACCCGGACGGGCCCGTCCTGAAGATGGACGGGCCCGTTCTGTTTGCTCACCCTTCTACGCGGCCTACGATCCGTCGAGCTTGAATCACGCGGTGAAGGTGTACCGCGGGAGGTTGACATGAGCGAGCAGAATCTGGAGCGGGCCACCTTCGGCGCCGGCTGCTTCTGGGGGGTGGAAGCGGCCTTTGCCACCGTCCCCGGCGTGGTCGACACCCGCGTGGGCTACAGCGGCGGGTCGACCGAGCATCCCACCTACGAGCATGTCTGCACCGGGGTGACCGGGCACGCGGAAGTGGTCGAGGTCACGTTCGACCCGGCCGAGGTGAGCTACGATGCGTTGCTCGAAGTCTTCTGGCAATGCCACGATCCAACGCAACTCAACCGGCAAGGGCCGGATGTGGGCACGCAGTATCGCTCCGTGATCTTCTATCACAGTGAGGCACAACACCAAAGCGCCGGGGCAGCACGACAACACAAGCAATCATCGGCCCGCCCCGAGCGCCCCATCGTGACGCAGATCGAGCCGGCCGCGACCTTCTGGCCCGCCGAGGAGTATCACCAGCGTTACCTGTTCAAGCGGGGAATGGGCACTTGCCCTTCCCGCTCCGGCGGCAGCGCGTCCACCGGATAAGCGGCTCGCCGCGTCCATGCCTTCACCCGCCTCGAACACGGTGGTGCGGGCACCGAAAGTGGCGAGGTCAGAAATCGAACGGATCAAACGCGGGTTCGTCCGGGCCGGCATCGACCACCGCCCGCTCGCGATCCTCCCTGCGCTGCTGCTCGTGCAGTTGCTCGACGACCCGCGGCGCCGTCTCGGGATCCTCGTGATAGGCGAATTCGGGCTGAACGTAGACCAGTGGTTCGGGGGCATGCACACATCCGCCCAGCAGTGGATGCGCGGCCGCCGCAACGATGCCGAGCACCATCGGCAGAGAAATTATCGAACGCATTGGTGAGTCTCATAATGGGCGGCCGTACCTCCCACACCATCGACCGGCTGCCCACCGGGAAATCGTGTGAGGGCGCTATCGGACCTTCGGTGAATGTGAAACTGGTCCATCTGCACAATCTGGGCAAGATTTTCAGTAGCAACCCCCGGCGCAGCGACGACCGGGACCAAGCCGGGGCCGGGATGCCGCCGTGGTCGGTGCATGGGCCCCGGGGGACCTGGTTTATTCGACCCCTTCGGTCTCTGACTCACTGACCCCGGCATGATGGCCTTGAAGTCTGGCCCTGAACTGGCGGTAACGAAGCACACCGCGGTAGACGAGCGGGTAGGTTGTCGCCGCGCCGAGCAGGCCGAGCAGGCAGCCCCCGATGAGCATGGGCAGGAACATATCCCAGCCGAGCTTGCCCACCGCCCTGGTCTGGGACCAGACCTCCCAGAAACTGAGCGCCCCAAACGACACCACGAATGCCCGCAGCGTCTGGTACGCCTCGGTGAGCGATTGATCGGCACCGGGCACGAACGGACGGCCGATGATGTAGCAGAAGGCATAGATCGGCGCGAGGGTGAAGACGTTGGTCACCCACACGGAAACCAGACCCGCCGGGGCACTGACACGCAGCAGCCAGGCGGCGATGACGACCATGATGAGTTGAATGCCGAAGGTCGGGGTGAATGCGATGAAAATGCCCAACGCTGCGCCCGCCGCGATCTTGTGCGGTGAGCCATGCATCTGCATGAGTGATCGCCACATGCGGTGGAGAAGACCACCTGGCGCGGTCTGCAACGTGGCATGCGCACTGGGCCGACCTGGCTCCTCCCCCACCCGGCCCGGCTGCAACTCAGCATCAGCCGATGGCGCACGCACCGCGCCGGGATGGGGATCGGTGCGCTCGGCACATCCAGAATCATGTTCCTTCACGGGAGGCTCCGCCGGTCCGGCCGAATCATAGCAGCACGCTGGTGCTCTCAATGCATCCGAGGACAACATGCTTCGCTGGATGCAAAGGGAACCCGCATCAAGTGTCATGCCATCGGTTCTCGAGCGGTCGCAGGCAGTGGCCGAACTCACGTAGCGGGGTGTGGCCTTTGCGAAATGCGGGGAAAGATGGCCGTTGCCGACGGCTGCGCCTATTGCTCACGCAGCGATTGGAGCCGTGATCGACCGAGCGCGAGGGCATTCGGGCTGAATGCCCGGATTTCGAAAAGCGCGGTGAGTTCGCCACCGCCTTCCGCAGCCACATCGAGCAGGCCATCGACATCCGAGGTATCGAAGCCGAACCATTCCGCCGCGCAGGTATCGAGATCGCGCAGCGGCCTTTCAGGTTCGTTGCTGAGCAGGCAATCCGCGGCCATGGTGCCGAGGGCGACCTCGCGAACCACCGGCCGCAACGTCGGCTCGGCCGCATCGACGGCTTCGTGGGCAGCAATGATGCCGATGAGGTTGTCGGGAAACCGCCACTGCTCAGCAAGGGCCGCGCCGACCTGCGGATGAGCAATCCCGAGGTGCTCGTTCTCAAGTTCCAGCAGAAGGCGATGCTCGCTGCCGGCCTGCTCGAGCAGCGGAATGTAGTCCCGAGGACGCGCCCGCAGAAGGGCAATCACGCCGATGTCCTGCAACACCCCACCGATAAACGCCACATCGGGCAGGCCGATGGTGGTGCGGTGGCAGACTGACTGCGCGGCGACGCCGGCCAGCAAACCGCGGCTCCAGATTGGCGCTGGGTCGAAATCAACCTCACCCGTGCCACGGAGCGATCCGATCACGCTGAACCCGAGCGCCAGGGTCTTGACCGTGTGCAAACCGAGCAAGATTACGGCACGCTGCACGCTGCCAATGCGATGACGCAGGCCGTAATAGCTGCTGTTGACCGTTCGGAGCACGCTCGCGGAGAGTGCCGGATCATGCGAGAGCACTTCACCGAGTTCACGAATGCCGGCATTCTCATCACGGCAGAGTTCGATCACCCTCATCGCCACCTCGGGGAGGGTCGGCAGGTCCGGGCTGGCAAGCACCTCATCGAGCAGCGACTGATTCATCAAAAAGTCCTGACACAACAGACGGGGAGGTCCAGAAGATACGAGGTCAAGCCACAGACGACAGTGCCGGCGATTGAGCCCGGGCGAAACGCTCGGCCTCCGCGACGGGCATGGGACGGCTGAAATAATAACCCTGGGCACAGTCGCACTCAAGCGCAAGCAGCGCGGCGAGTTGATCCGCCCGTTCCACCCCCTCGGCAATGACCTTGAGGTTCATGTTGTGCGCCAGGGTCACGATCGCCTGGATCATCGCACTGGACTCGAACATATCGACCATGTCAGCGATGAAAACACGGTCGATCTTGAGCGTGCTCACCGGCAGCTTGTGCAACTGGTGGAGCGATGACTGTCCAGTGCCGAAATCATCGAGCATCATTTCGACACCGAGGCGGCAGAGCGCATCAAGGGCCTCGGTGCTGGCCTCGAGATGCTCACTCATCACCGTCTCAGTGATCTCGAGCTTGAGTTGACCGGCCGGCACTTCGTGCCGTTGCAGCGCTTCGGCGACGGCATCGGCAAGGCCGGGGTCGAGCAGTTGCCGTCGCGAGATATTCACGCTGAGCACGAACCGGGATGACACAATCCCCGCGGCCCGCCACCGGCCAAGCTGGGCACAGGCCTGGTCGATCACCCAGCGGCCAATGGGCAGGATCGAGCCGGTCTCCTCGGCGATGTCCATGAATTTTGCCGGCTCGAGCAGGCCGTAACGCGGATGCTGCCAGCGCAGCAGGACCTCGAAACCGGTGGGCTTCGCCGTCGCCATGGTGACGATGGGCTGGTAGTAGAGCACCATCTCACCCCGGCGGGCGGCTTCGCGCAGGTCATTCTCAAGCTCGAGCGCGAAGCGCACCTGCTCATGCATCTGCTGGTCGAATATGGCGAAGCGCGCCTTGCCTTCACCCTTGGCCCGGTACATCGCAGTGTCGGCATCGCGCAGCAGATCGGCGGGTGTATCCCGGGTGCCGTCACCGATGACAATGCCGATGCTGGCCGTGGTGCGGATGCGGTGACCGGCGATGTCACAGGGTTCGGCAAGCCGCGCCTGGAGGGCGCGGGCCATGGCGGCCACCTGTGCCGTGTCCTCGATGCGGCCGAGCAGGATGGTGAACTCATCGCCGCCAAGCCGTGCCACGGCGTTGTCACTTTCACTTCCACCGTCGGCACTGACGATGAGGTCGGTCAGCCGGCCGGCGATCTGGATCAGCAACTGATCACCCGCTTCATGGCCGAGGCCATCGTTGATCCGCTTGAAGCCATCGAAATCGAGAAACAGCACGGCGAAGCGCTGGTTGGCGTGGTTGCGGGCCCGGCTGATGGCGCGCTCGAGCAGCTTCTGAAAACGGGTACGGTTGGGCAGGCCGGTAAGCGCATCGTGCTCAGCCTCGTGCTGAAGGCGCTGCTCGGCAAGCTTGCGGTCATGGATGTCCGTGATCGAGCCAGCCACGCGGCAGGGCTCGCCGCGCTCATCGATGTAGATGGTGGCGCGGCAGAGCATCCACCGGTCATCACCGTTGCGGTGATGGCCGCGGAGTTCCTGCTCGAAGCCGCGGCTGAAGCCGGGCAGGTGCGTCTCGAGGCGGCTGCGCAACGCCTTTCGGTCATCGGGATGCACGCGTGCGAGAAAGTCCTCGATCGTCTCGCCCATGTCGGCTTCATCGAGACCGAACATGGCTTTGAAGCGGCCGGAGTAATAGACACGGCCGGTGGTCAGGTCATAGTCCCAAAGGCCATCGTTGGTGCCTTCGAGAGCGAGGGCGTAACGCTGCTGGCTCTCGCGCAGGGCCTGCTCGGTCTGCTTGCGGCGCGAGATGTCGATGTGCGTACCGGTCATCCGCGAGGGCCGGCCGAGCGGGTCGCGGTTGACGACCTTGCCCCGTGTGTGCAGCCAGATGTAGTCACCTGACTCGGTCCGGATGCGGTATTCCACGTCCCATGTGTCGGTGACTCCTTCGAGATGCTGGTTGAGCGTCTGTTCGATGCGGGACTGATCCTCGGGATGAATGCGGTGCCGCCACGCGGCGAAGCCGATGGTGTGCTCGCTCGGGCATTCGAAACCGAGCATCCGCGCCCATCGGGGGCTGTGATAAATATCATCGGCAGGGATGTTCCAGTCCCAGATGGCGGCGTTGGTTCCTTCCAGCGTCAGGCGCTGGCGCTGTTCGCTGGCCACGAGCGCCTGTCGCATCCGGTACTGCACCATGACAACCACCGTGCCTCCAAGCAGCAGCAGCGCAATGGCGGCGGGGACCGGCGGCGGTGTGAAGAATGCGGCTGCCGCGAGCAAGATAGCCATCGCCACTGCCACCACACCGACCGCTCGCCGCGCGCGCGGCAAGGTGCAGACACAGGGCATGGCGTCCGGGTGATTCATGACATAGGCGGCCGGGTTGAGGGCAGGTGGCGGCCGAGGCGGGGCACAGACGCCACCATGTCACCTGAGGGACAGCGACCCCCACCTGTGGCGGCGGTTGCGCCGGGTCTGCGGACACAAGCTCCGCCCGTTGATGGCCGGGCGACACAGCAGTCCCCGCCCCACCAGCGCAAGCGGAGCGCTTGGCCCATTCAGGGGGCAAGTTGTGTTATCGGCCGGTGCCGCGGATCACTTAACCGCTTGTGGCGGCTGCCACTGCACACCGCTGTGAATGGCGCGGTCGAGTCGTGCCAGGTAAAACCGGCGGGGGATTTCGATCATGCCGAACTGCGCCATGTGCTCGCTGGCGATCTGGCTGTCGAGCAGCTCGAAGCCGAGTTGGCGGAGATGCCGCACGAGATGGACCAGGCAGACCTTCGAGGCATCGACCACCCGGGTGAACATCGACTCCCCGAAAAACGCCCCTCCGATCCCGACACCATAGAGGCCCCCGACGAGGGTCTCGGGCTCATCCGGCCCGCCCTGATGCCAGGCCTCGACGCTGTGGGCATAGCCCATCTGGTGCAGTGCGGTGTACGTCTGGATGATCCGGTCGTTGATCCAGGTGTCCTCGCTGTAAGGCCGGGGCCGGGCGCAGGCGGAAATGACCTGCTCGAATGCGACATCGAAAGTGATGCGGTAATCCCCCCGCTTCACCCGCCGTCGCAGTGAGCGGGAGATGCGGAAGCCATCAAGGGGCAGGATCGCGCGGGGATCGGGGCTGTACCACCGGACCGGCCCATCGCGGCTGTCGGCCATGGGAAAGGCCCCGATCCTGTAGGCCTCGAGCACCAGCCGGGGCGAACACGGCGGCTGCTCGATGATCCGTCGCTTGGCGGTGTCCGTTTCGTCCATACCCTGCCTGAGAAGAAAAAAAAGCGAAACGATGCAGTTTTTACGGCCCCTTGGCGTTATCCTATACGGCGGGCTGGCGGTTGTGCTCGCATTGGTATTCGCCCCCCGCAATTGGTGGCACCATGCTGACTGGACGATGTAGCAAACGGGATGGCGTGTTAGCGGAAAATCTCAATCGCCATTTCGGTGCGCCCAGGCGGCCCCATGGCCCCGGCCGCCCTATCGGCGGCCCAGGCACCGCCTGCCTGGCGATCATCATGCTGGCCCTGCTCGGCATCGCGAGCACGGTACATGGGAACGGGCCTGACGACGGGGCCAAAGGAAATGCCGGTGTGGATATGCACTCGGATCCGGCCGAGGCCGTCGCCGACCCCGCCACCTCGGCCTATGGCGTGACCGTGCCGCTGCGTGCCCTGGGCGATGATGGGGCCGAGGGGGAATTTGACCGTTCGCTCGACCGCGCCGGCAGGGCTGGCCTGCAATGGGTTCGCACTGACCTGGCCTGGCCGCATGTCGAAACGGAGCAGGGCCGCTGGAACTTCGACGCCACTGACCGGGCAATCGAGCGCCTCGAAGATGGTGGAATGCGCATCGTGGGCGTGCTTGGCGGCACCGTGGACTGGGCAGAGCCGGCCCCGGAGGACATGGATGCATGGCTGAAATATGTCCGCCGTGTCGTGCGGCGCTACAGCGGGCGGATCCGTTACTGGCAGGTCTGGGATGAGCCCAATGCGCCCGCGGCCTGGCCGGGGGAGCCCGACGTTGCGGCCTATGCGCGCTTGCTGAAGGCCACGGCCGCCGCCATCCGCGAGACCGATGCCGAAGCGCGAATCGTGGCTCCGGCCGTCGCCGGGCTCGACCTCACCTTCATTGAGGCGATCTACGAAGCCGATGGCGGCAACAGCTTCGATGTACTGGCGGCAGGCCCGCGCTGGTCGGCGGGAATGCCAGAGTCGCCCGATCTCGCCGCGGCCCTCGATGATCTACGTGAGTTGATGCTTCGCCACGATGATGGAGGCAAGCCCATCTGGCTGACCCACCTCGGCTGGGAGAGCGCGGCCCCGGTATTGTTCGACCCCGACGATGGTGGGGCTTGGGCGCGGACGATCCGGACGGGGCTGAATCATCTCGAGCCGCGGCGTCAGGAGTGGACATTGGCGGTGCTCGATGACCCGACCTATCCCGGAGCGATGGCGCTACCTGACCGCGTGCTGAGGCAACTGCTGCCGGGCAACGGGGGCATCGAGCGGGTGGACTTGAACGAGCTCGGCCGCCTGTCGCCGCGCCAGCACCCGGCGCTGCTGCTGCCACTGGATGAGGCCACCCCGGCGGGCGCTGGCGATGCGCTGCTGCGATATGTTCGCGATGGCGGCATTCTCATCAGCGGATATGGCGCACCGTTGATGGATCAGTGGGTGGAGGACGCTGATGGACAGTGGCGCCGCCGCAACGTGATCGAGGATTGGGAGCGTGAGCTGCGTTTCCAACTGCGGGCGCATTGGATGGCCGGTGATGTGCCGCGACATGCCACGCGGGTGACGGCGGCACGGGGCTTCGATGGAGCCTTTCCGGTTCCCCCACGGTTTCCCGAAGGCACGGCCGGCCGATTCATCATGCCGGGCGAGCTTCGCGGGGGCGACCGGTTCACCCCGCTGCTTGTGGCACGGGAAGGCGGATTCGAAGGGACGGTGGCCGCGACGATCAAGTATGGATCGGACCTGCGCGGCGGGCTGGTGGCCTGGACACCGTGGATCGAACACCGCTACGTCCGGCAGGATCACGCCCTGCCCCGCGCCTACCTGATCGCCTTTCAGAAGGGGATCGACCGTATCTTCTGGGCCGACCTGCATGAGCCCGCCGGGCAGGACGGCAAGGCACTGCTGCATGGCCGAGGTCGCGACAAGCCCGCGATCGAGGCACATGAACATCTCACGCGTATGCGGCCGGATGGCTCGGTGGTCCGGCTCGGGCCGTGGCGCCGGGGCGACCTTTTCAGCCCCGCATGGGAGCGGCCGGATGGCACCGTCGTCCACGCGCTGTGGAGCGCCCCGCGCGAGATGAAAGTGCGGATCGGCTGGGACGGGCCGTCAGTCCGCATCACCGATCACCGCGGCCGCAACGTGGATGTGCAACCCGAGCGCGGCGCGATCGAGATGCAACTCGGCCCCGGTGTTGTGTACATCGAAGGCCCGGAAACACTGTCCATCACCCCGGAAGACAACCCGTAGCCCGCCGGAAGGTGTCGCACATGCCTCGGTTTGCTCCATGAACAGTGAAACAGCATTGGCACACCTGCACGAATCGCTCCCCTCGGGAGAGAGGCCAGGGGGTGAGCGACGGTGAGTTTTGACGGGTGCAATGCTGGAATCCACGTTTCGTTACGCATTGGCTGCATCAGGGCAATGCACAACGTCTACAGTGTAATGCCCCCTCACCCCGGCTCTCTCCCGGAGGGACAGGGAGCAGGGGAGCGGACACCGCAGACAAGGAGAGCGACCCGCCGTGAGTCTTGAAATCGAAGCGAAAATGGCCGTGGATGATGCCGAAGCGCTGCGGCGCCGCCTCGCAGCGATTGGCGCTCGTCATGTCCGCCAGACACGGGAGGTCAACATCTTCTTTGACGATGATGCCGGCTCGCTACAGGCCGCCGACCGCGGCCTTCGCATCCGCATGAATGAACATGAGCCGATTGAAGGCGAGAACACCCCTTCCGAGCGCAGCACCAGCCACCGCACCATCACCGTCACCTGCAAGGGGCCCCGCGAGGATGGGGTACTTAAGCGGCGAGAGGAAATCGAGTTCCATGTCGATGATGCCGATGCGGCGGCTGCACTGTTTGAAGCACTCGGCTACAGGCGGACGCTCTCGTTCGACAAGCACCGCGAGACTTTCACATGGCGTGATTGCGAGATCGTGCTCGACCACCTGCCCTACCTCGGTCATTTCATTGAGATCGAGGGTCCGGACAACACTTCGGTGATGGAAGCACGGCGGGCGCTCGGCCTCGAAGAGTCGCCGCTTCTGACGAGCAGCTACATCGCGATGCTCGCATCGTTCCTGCACGAACACGACATCCGCGCCGAACACATCAGCCTCGACGCCGCCACCTCTGCCCGATAGCGCCCGGCGGAAAGCGGAGCGTGCAATGGCGAACATCGCTTTCGCATGGCCGCCGCGGGGGTTCGCTCTACCCTCCCTGTTCAGCCCGATCGCGCTGCCACTGCTCGATGGCTCGCTGGAGGTGGAAATACATCACCCTTGAAGCCCGGCCGCGATGGCTGATGCGGTTTTTTTCCATCGGCGACAGTTCCGCCGTGGTCACCTCGCGGCCCGGCAGCAGGAACAGCGGGTCGTAGCCGAAGCCGTGCTCACCCCGGCCGCGCGGCCGCATCGCCGGGGCACACTGGTCATACCACGGATCGCCCGGGCCGAGGATGCGGCCCTCGACCGTGCCGCGAACGATGTGCACCGTCCGTGATGCGGGGCCGGGCGCGGCGAGAACCATTGCGCAGACGAACCGGGCCGTCCGCTGCCTGCCGGGAATCTCACCAAGCCGCTGAAGCAGCCGCCGGTTGTTGGCCAGGTCCACCTGCTGGCGCGGACCGCTGAAGCCGGCGTAGCGGGCACTGAGGACCCCCGGCTCACCGCCGAGCGGATCGACTTCAAGGCCGCTGTCATCGGCCATGCACCACAAACCGGTCCGGTCGGCCCAGTAGCGGGCCTTCAACTCGGCATTCTGCTCGAACGTGGCGCCGGTTTCGTGCGGCTCCGGCGCTGAGGGAACAGCGTCGAGACCGACAAGATTGAACGCCGGCTCCGCCCCTTCCTCGCGGGCCCGGGCGCGGAAGATCGCGCGGATCTCCTCGACCTTGTGCGGGTTGCCCGTCGCCATCAGCACGCGGGGCGGTGAATCGGGGGCGGGGGTCGTGTCCATCGGTAAAGCTCCAGCGAATCGACCGGGCCGGAAGCACGGGTCGTGCAAAGGGCTCTGAGCATCACTCACACAGCCGTGCCGGGAGCCGGCAGCGGGCAGGGTCGATAGGGAAAAAACCACGCGGGGTCGGAATCTGTCGACTCGCGCCTGCTGAACATACCCGCCGGAGGCCACCGGATACAATACCGCCATGAGCATGGAGGCTGTATCACCATCAAGTCGTTCGAATCGCCCCTCCCCCCTCCGCCTCAACGGCCGGCGGGTGCATTTCGTCGGGATCGGCGGCACGGGCATGTCCGGGCTCGCCCGCATCGTCGCACAGCGCGGCGGGGTGTGCAGCGGAAGTGATCATCAGGTCAACCCGGCCATCGATTCACTGCGTGAAAGAGGCATCACCGTTCAACTCGAGCAGAATGCAGAGAGCGTGCCCGAGGCCTGCGACCTGATGGTCATCAGCGCGGCCATCCACCGCGATCACCCCGAGGTCATCGAAGCCAACCGCCGCGGCATCCCCGTGCTCAAGTACGCAAACATGCTTGGCCAACTGATGCTTGGCCATACCGGCATCGCCGTGGCCGGCACACATGGCAAGAGCTCGACCACGAGCATGCTCGCCCATGTGCTGATCCAGTGCGGCCTTGACCCTTCGGTCATCGTCGGCGCTCACTGTGCCCAGATCGGCGGCGGGTCGCGCAGCGGCAATGGCGACCTGCTCGTGGCCGAGGCGTGCGAGTACGACCGCTCCTTTCACCACCTGCATCCATGCGATGCGATCATTCTCAATGTCGAACCGGACCATCTCGACCTCTACAGCGGGCTCGATGAGATCGTCGAGGCGTTCGCCGCATTCGCAGCGCTGCTGCCCCAGGATGGCCTGTTGCTGATCCAGCATGAATGCGCTCCGCGTCTGGATATCACCGGTCACCTGCAATGCCTCGTGCAGACCCTCGGCTTTGCGCCGCAGTCCGATTGGCGGATCGAGTTGCACACCGATCATGAAGGCCGCGGGCTGACCCGACTGCACCACGGAGGCCGGCAGGTGACATCGTGGACCTCACCCCTGCCCGGTGAGCACATGGCCTACAACGCGGCGGCGGCGGCGGTCATGGCCCATCGCCATGGCGCTGCCTGGGACGACATCGCCCGTGCCATCGAAGGCTTCAAGGGGCTCGACCGCCGCATGCAGCGCCTTGGTAAATGCCATATCGGCAGCCCGTCCGAGCGGCCGGTGGTCGTCGTGGATGACTACGGCCACCACCCCACCGAGGTCG
>PUNN01000314.1 GCA_003552605.1 Phycisphaeraceae bacterium | reverse complement strand
GCCTTTGAGTCGGGATTGGTATGGTGCATTGTAGAACATTCCGTCACCCCCTGCAATGGCCAGCCTCGCAGGGCAGGGCAAACGCATGTAGACGCGAAACCGGGTGGCATGGTCAGCGGCTGCCCCCGGAAGCGCAGCCGATGGCCATGACGGCCTGTGATTGGGGGTTCGCCGCATGGTCAGAAGCCGTACTCCCCGAGGCGGCCGATGACCACGCCAGGGGTCTTTCGCGGTTACCTGGATGTGCCATTCACGCTCCTGGCGACTTATGGCCGCCGGGGCCGCCTCGGGTTATGCTGCGGGTCGTTAAGCCGCATAGAGGAGTTTTCCGTGGTCGATGAAGCTACACCGTCGAGCGAGATGATCCGGACGACGACTGTCGGTTCCTATCCCGTGCCGGCCTGGCTGGCGGCACAGCCGGGTGCCGCTGCGCTGGTCGATGCCATGCGGGTGGTGTTCGACACCCAGCGCCAGGCCGGCATCGATCTGCCCACCGATGGCGAATTGTACCGCTTTGATGTGAACCATCCTGAAACCAACGGGATGATCGAGTACTTCGTCCGTGCGTTTGAAGGCGTGAAATGGCCGGTCGGCCGGCGTGACCGCGATGCCTTCGCGGCGCGGATGGAGATGGGCTTTCGCGCGGCGCCGGCGGGGGTGGTGATCGGGCGGCTCGATGAAGGCCAACTCGATCTGCCCGATGCGTGCCGGCGGGCAAAGGCAGTCAGCGGTGGGCCCTTCAAGTTCACCCTGACCAGTCCCTACATGCTCGCACGCACATTACTCGATCATCACTATGGTGATTTCCCCACCCTGCTCAACGCGATCGCCGGGGGGCTGGCGATGCAGGTGACGCACCTTGACTGCGATTGCGTGCAGGTCGATGAGGCAAACCTTCCGGGAAACCCCGAGCATGGTGACATCGCCGCCGCGGCGATCAACCGTGTGCTCGATGCCGTGCCCGGCTCGATCAGCCGCGCGGTGCATCTGTGTTTTGGAAATTACGGTGGGCAGACCATCCAGTCGGGCACATGGGCGAAGCTGATCGACTTCCTCAACGCCCTGCACTGTGATCACGTGGTGCTGGAGGTGGCGCGGCGGCCGGTTGAGGACCTGCAGGCGCTGGCAGCGGTGACATCCCGCATCAAGCTGGGTATCGGCGTGATCGACATCAAGGACAACGCCGTCGAGTCACCCGATACGGTCGCCCGCCGGATCGAACAGGCCGCCGCTGCGCTTGGGCCCGAGCGCATCGGCTGGGTCCATCCCGATTGCGGCTTCTGGATGCTGTCGCGGAGTGTGGCTGACCGCAAACTCCAGGCCCTTGTCGCCGGCCGTGATCGTTACCTCGGCCGGGGATGAGGGACAGGGCAGAGGCATGTCGCCACCAGCCGAGCGCCATGCGCTTGCCCCGGGATCGGGGGGTAGCACCTTCGCTTGATCACAAATTGAGCGCTTCCTGTCGCACCGCCTCCACCAGGGCCTCGATGTTTTCCCACGGCACATCGGGCTCGAGCACGTGGGTGGGGGCGATGATGATCGCCGCGCCCTTGCGGACATGATCGGCAATCTGCGCCACGACCTGCCGAATCTCCGTGGGCGTGCCGAAGGGCATTGTCGTCTGCGTGCCCACAAGGCCCCAGAATCCTGCCCGGTCGCGATAGCGGGGGATCACCTGTTCATGAGGCATGCATTCGGGCTGAAGTGGGTTGATGATATCGATCCCCATTTCGATCAGGTCATCGAGCACCTCCCGGATGTCGCCATCGGAGTGGTACTTGATCCACACCCGCTGCGACTGGTTGGCCCGGATCGCATCGACTACCCGCTGAAGACGGGGTTTGAGGTGACGGCGCCAGAAGTCGGGCGCCATCATCATCCCGCGCTGCGTGCCGATGTCATCACCGAGCCCGATCACATCGACACCGGCACGGGCGTACCGTCCAGCCTGCTCGGTGGAGCGCCGGGTGTGCCAGTCCAGCAGCCACGCTCCGATGCCGTTTGCCTCGACCAGGTCACAAAAGAGGTTCTCCATCCCCCGCACATACCAGGCGCGTTCAAAGACGGTGCATTCCATGCCCGCGTGGGCCACGAGGCCGCGCTGGTGGATGCACGCGACCTGCTCTGCAAGCCCGGCGTAGGCCGAATCTGCGGTGAAATCCGGCCAGGGCAGCGATTCAAGCTGCGAGATATGCGTGATGTGCTCAAGGGGGTGAACCATGGTGCGCAGGTGATACGCCCGGCCAGTCGAGCCGGCCGGCGGTGGCACATGGACCACACCGTCGTTGTCGATTTCGGCATCCGCCGGCAGCGCACAGCCAAGTGCAGCCAGCGCCGGCTCCCAATCCGCGGCGGTGCTCGGCAGCCGGCACCCGACGTGGGCAACGTCGAGCCCGAACGGCTCGCGCGGATCGCGGCTGCCGGTGCGTCTTTCCAGTTCATCGGCCACGGGCGGCGTCAGAGACATGGTCAGGGGTAGCCATTGCGGCCGGCCTCGCTGCATCATCTGCTGGAAATTCTCGCGTGAGGTCATGCCTGAGGATTCTCCGTACCACCTCGTCCCGCCGCCTCCCATCGTCACAACGCCGCAGCGCCAGCAGGCCCGTGCCCGCGGCTCAGCAGTCCTGTTGCTCGATGGGCTTATCCATGGCCGCAGTATATCCCGGCCGCCGCGTTCACCCCCAGGTCCTTGAGTGCTGCCCGGGCGCATGACACGCGCCGCGGAAGGCTCCTGCTCCCTACTCCCGCCCCCGGAGATGGGGAGAGGAGCGTGAAGGCCCGACCGGCTAGCCGCGATACGTGTCATGGGCCCGTGCTACCCCCTGGGTTGGTGTTGTCCTCAACGATTGGGCCGCAAACCGGCCGACGGTATTACCCGCCAGATGAATCGACCAGCCGTGCTTCAATCTGCTCCCGCCGCTGCGGGCGGAGTTGGTCGGCCGGATCAAGGTAGAGGGCATCACTGATGGCAAGGGCCCTGCGGTAACGGTCCCGGGCCTCTTCGTAATGGCCGAGTTCCCAGTACAGGTCGCCGAGCCTGGCCACGAGGTCGGGTTCGTGAGGCAACCGCTCGCGGAGCGATTCAAGACGCTCCGCCGCGGCTTCGAGCAGGCTGTGGTCACCGTCACGGCGGCCGGCTTCGATATCAAGCCCAGCGCGGCGGCGAAGTATGGACGTGTTCGCCACGCTCGCCGCTTCGGCCGCGTCCAGGCTTTCCACAGCGAGGTCAAGCCACTGCTCGGCTGCCTGCGGGCGATCATGCTGCTCGCGCAGCAGGTAGGCAACCTGGTAAGCCACATCGGCCCGGGCGAGATACGGCCGGGGCAGCGAGGGCATGTGTACGATGGCCCGGTCGAGTGCGTCCATGGTGGCCTCGACATCATCCCCGCGCCAGGCGATTGCGGCGTCCCGCATGGCCATCTGATGCCTCGTGATCGGAAGCGCAACAAGCACCACGAGCACAATTGCAAGCAGGGCAGGGGGCCCCGCCGCGAGGATGGATGCCCATCGGCCTGCTCCAGTGGCGGGG
>PUNN01000063.1 GCA_003552605.1 Phycisphaeraceae bacterium | reverse complement strand
CCCGGCCGCTATCACTACCGGCTTGTGGCCGACGGTGCATGGATCAACGATCCCTACAACAGTGATGTGGAACAGGTGGGCTCCGGCGAGAAGCACTCGGTCGTCGAGGTGGGTGCCAAGCCGTCACAGGCGAGGGCCTCATGAATGCAGCCCTGCCCGCCCCGCCACGAGGCCGGTTGAACGAGCACTGGCCATGGAACTGATGTGCAACCCGCACAAGTCGAGCCCCCCCAGGCAGCGTGCCGCCCTGGCAGGTACTTTGCCCCGGCCCCGGTGATATGTGATGAGTGATCGCCGCACGGATAAAGCGCTCGAGGCGCTCGCCGACCTCTTCCTGACCGGAAGCGGTAAGGATGCCAGTGCCCCGCCGCAATCGCCCACCGCCGCCCCCCCCAACGACGGGGCAGCGCATCCGGTGGTCGGTGGAAACGGCCGTGGACGTGACCACGATCAAAAAGCGGCGAGTGAGGTGAACCACGGAAAGTCGAACGCCGCCAACGCCCCCCCGCCCCGGCCCATCCCGCGGCCGGTTTCATCCGGCCGCGATGCGCCCCCCGCTGCCACCCCCAGGCGCGGCGAGGGTGATTCAGTCCCCACCGCACAGGGCGGCACCCATCGCAGCCATGCCAATCCCGCTCCGCTTGACCGCCCCATTGCCATGACAGTCCCGCATGAGGACAAGCACGGCCGCGGCTGCCCACCCCTGCCCAGCGAGGCGGTCCATGTCGAAGGGATCGTCCTTGGAAACCTGCCTGGACTTGGCCGGCCCTGGCTGGCCCAGTACGGCCAACACCTGTCGCGCTGTCACGGTGGCGCTGTGGCCATGCTCGAGTTGGCCACCGATCAGGCCCGCCTTGAACTGGTCGATGCCCGGCCCCGCGGTGGAGGTTCGGCCGCGGTTGAAGCAGACACCGTGGTGGACCTGATTACTGGCCTGCTCGGGCAGATGCATCTCGGGGTCAAGGCGCTGCTGGTCAATCTGCCCCAGCCCCTGTCGCCGCGCTCGCTCGCGCAGGTGAGCGGGCTTCCATGCTGGACCGTCTGCTGCGGTACCGATCAGGCGGCAATGCAGAATGCAATCAACATCCTGACCGAGTTGCACACCGCCTCCGGCAGCCCGGAATCGATGGCAAGCGCCGCCTCCGAAGGGTCGGCCCCCGCAGGTGAACCGGCATCCCACGATGCCGGTGATCGGCCCGAGCGCCCCCCCTGCCCGGAGCGCTGGGGCGTGATGCTGATGGGTTGCGATGAGAGCCGCTCTCAGGCGACAGCACGGCAACTGGCCGAGCAGGCGCGGCTCATCACCGGTTCGCTGGCCCTTCGCGGGTATCGCCGCCAGATGCAGCCGGTGCAGGTGACACCGATCGGGGAGGTGTCACTGGGTGAGGAGGAAGGGCTCGCCGGATCATCAATGCCATTGTCCACGCTACTTGAAAGGCTTCGCCTCGGCCGCGGTGCCGAGTTGGAGGTGAACGCCTCTCTTACCGGTGAGCCCGTCGGGCCCGCGACGATGGCAGACGAGCAGGGCGGTCAGGAGACGGTGCAGCTTGATGAGTTGTACCGCACCGTGCTCGATGGCCAGCCGATTGGCGCTCATTCCGCGGCCCGGGGCGCCTTCAAGACCCGCCGCGATGGCCAGACGGGTTCAAACCCCGTGCGGCTGTCGCCCAAGCTGCCCCGGACCGGCTGATATCCCGTGGCTCTTTCTCGCCATCGCCGGGCGTGCTTTCGGTTGCATCAAGGCTACTCCGTGTAGCTGACCGGGAACCGTTCGACCCGTTCGAGCCAGCGCTGCCACTGGCGCAGCCAGCGGCGCTGTTCGCCTTCGGCTTCCGGGCGGGCGCCCGGGGCTTCGGGGCTGTGGGCCGCCTCGTTCCAACGCGCGGCGAATGAATCGAGCGCCTTGGCCGCGGCGGAGGCGTGCTGATCATCGGCTTCGACCAGCGCCACAAGGCCGCGGATCGCCAAGTCCACCGGCCCGTGCTCGGCCAGGCCTGTCAGTTCATCGCGAAGCGGGTGAGCCTCGGCATCGACCTTGTAAAGCGCCAATTCGCGGTTGACATCACGGGGCACCTCATCGCGCACCTTGTCCACGAGGTCTTCGTTGTATTCATCCGCATCGCGGATGTAGAAAGGATACGTGTTGGCCATCTCGCGATGACCGATGCTGATGCGAAGCTCACCATCACGATCGCTGTAATGCAACGGGAGATTGGCAAGCGTTACCATTCCGCCCCGCAGGTCCCGCTCGGTCTTCTGGAACTGCTCCGGCGCATCTACTGTCTCGGCCAACAAGTCGATCAGCCCATCGAGGGCTTTATGCCGTGCAATGGCCCATTCCCGCCGATCGATGGGAGCGTTGAATTCAAGTCCCTGCCCATCGAGCTCGAGCCAGCGATGGTCAGCTTCGAGCGCCTCCTTGAGCAGGCGTGCGGTGCGACGGGCGCTGTGGGGCGGCTGCTCGACGTATCGCTCGAGCTGCTCGGCGACCAGGGCATCGAGCCGATCCACGAGCGTTGAGAACTCGGCGATCGTCAGCCGCTGCACCCCGCTGATCTGCCCCGGCCCGCTGCGGGCATGGCCGAGGGCCTCGACCTCGAGATGCTCGGCGAGGTGTTGCAGCACGCGCCTTTCGGCTTCCGACCGATCGGCTTCTTCCGCCGCATCCGCCAACTCACCCACTTCGACATGCCCCCACCAGTCCAGCAACATCACGTTGCCATCGCGGATGAACTCGTGGATCTGCTCCTCCGTGCGCTGCTGATCATGGTGGTCACGGTTTCGATGCACACCATCGTAGAAGATGAGCACCTCGAGCACATCCGCATCACTGTCGTAGTGGACGATGAATCGTTGGCCGATCAGTTCGACACAACTTGAAAGGATCAGGGCGGTGATCGCGAGCAACCCGATCGCAACCGCCCGCCGTCCGCGGCAGAAGAGGGAATTCATCATTCGCTCCTGACAAAGAGGACACCGCCGGGCACCACGCCGCCCGGCGGGGCGCGTAACTTCTCTCACCCTGATGGTACGGATGCATGACACTTACCGCGACCCTTTATGCTTCCCAGCGGCTAGGGTGGCATGGTCAGCGCCCCCGGAAGCCGCTGACCATGCCACCCAATGCCAACCCGCAGCGCGTGTCATGCCCCCCTTATGGTACTCACCGCCCCCTGCCTGGTTGCAGGGCCGTGGATTTGCGGGTCACGTGCCACCGTCTGATCCATGGCCGGCTCGGATGCAGGCCCGGCGGCAATGACAATAGCGCAACCAACGATATGCCAGTAATTTGCGAACGTGGCTCGCGGTCGAAGCCGGCCTCCGCGGCATGCATTGCAGTGCAAGCGTGGTGGCCCCGCCAGCCTTGGAAAGGGTTTGAGGTCGGGTGCTGGTTCCGGTCATCGACATCGAGCCTTCCGCACGCGCGGCGAGCGCGGGGGGATCTCAGACCTGTCCGGGTTTCGGTGGTGGCGAGGTGGGTGATGCTTGCGGGCCGACTGGACCGACCGGGCCGTCCGGGGGTTCCGCGGGTT
>PUNN01000529.1 GCA_003552605.1 Phycisphaeraceae bacterium | reverse complement strand
CTTCCCCCGCATCCTGCGCTGGGCCCCGCACCTCTACGACCGCCTCCTTGGGATCCGTGTGGGCACGTTCATGCAGTTGCTGGCGATGCGGCTGGAACGCGAGTCGACATCTTCAGGCCCACCACGCCTGCCGTGAAGATGACGTGCATTTCCTTCGGTAGACGACTGGGGTCGGGCCGGACCCCCGGTGGGCCGAGCAAGCCCTCCCTCACCCGCGACCCCTTTTCCGCCCCCGGCAGAGTAAAGGGGACATCAGAGCCGGCCATTGTTCATGACGTTGACTCGACATCCCGGTGGCAAAAGGGTTTTGAGAGCGAAAGTGCCGCGCCCGGCGCGAAGCGCTGTCGGAGCCATCGCGCGACAGGCCCGGCCCTGCCTACCCTGCGCAATGAGCGGCCGTGAACGCTTGCGTGGTTCCGTCGGGAGGTTGCATTGCTTGTTAGTTAATTGCCCGCGCCCTGCTCGATCGCCGACTTCAGATAACGCCTCGATACGTCAATCGCCTGCGCGATACCTGCTGCTGCCGCCTCATAGTCAACCGCGTCGTCCCAGCCTTTGTCCATATGGTCCGACGGTGCGGTGACATACCGATTGGAGAGCCCGCAGCGTTCGATCAGGTCGATCATGCGAGATTCATTGCCGTGTCGGGGAAACAGCAGGAACGGCTTCATGAACTTGATGGAAAACACGGTCCCGTGAAAATAATTCGTGCAGATGAACCTGGCATCGCGGAAAAGGCGCAACCACTGGGGAATGCCGGCCGCCCGATAGGCCACGTTCCCCCCTGGAAACCCCGACCGCACCGAAACGATTCTGAGCCCTCTGCTTCTGGCGATGCCTTGAATCATCTGGCGATACTCCTTCGTTAGAGGTGAGGCATAGACCAGGAGGTAGTCGTTCTTGATCGGTCTCGGGTCAGTAATCTCATCGAAATCGGTGAGAAAGCACGGGTCCATGACATAGCATGGCTCGCGGCCGGTAAGCTCCCTGACGATTGCAGCACTGGGACGATCCCGCACCGAGATCGCATCGAACTTCGAAAGAAGCCTGGCGATTTCGTCGCGATGGGGACCAAGATCGCGTGTGAGACCGAAGCTCGGGGCATAACTGATGCGCCCTACGGGCGCATCATGAAGAAAGTCGAGAAAGAACGGGCGGTCGAATCCACGGGACGACTGGATATTCCATGGCTGATCGCTTCCGCAGACCAGCACGTCGCACTCGGGAGGATGCTTGCGAAAGTCGGCTTCATCCCAGTAGCGGCGAGGTGTTAAAGGAAACTGCCGGGCGATGAACCATCGAAACCGGAGCTTGCGGACAAGTGTCGACCACGGTGTTCGGGAACGGATGCCCCACTGTCCAAGGAAATGCCGCGCCGCCTTCGGGCGATAATCAATGACCTGCGGGCTGTGACCCAGGTCCCGGATGGCCTTGCAGAGCCCGTAGGCCTGAAGCACAGCACCGTAGTTGAAAGAATAATGAAATGTCATGATGCCGATGCGCTGTGCCATCAGTTCAGCTCCATAACCCGCGGATCAGGCGTCCCGCGGCGTCGCAAAGTCTGCCAGTCGCGGAAGTCACCGGGATGCCGCCATGGCCGACCTGTCTGCGACCGCTTGGGGGACACGTGTAAATCATCGTACCCCCGCCGTGCGGCTGTGATTCTGGCTGCGTGCGATCTTGCGATCCCACGAGATGAAGCACGGCTTGCATCAGGGCTCATGCGGGAGTACACGAAGGGAAGAGTGTATCCACCGCACGGTTGCAGGACAATGTCCTGGTGCACCTCGAACGTCGACCCGTTGCATCCGGGGTACGGCGCATTGGGGAAACTGTTACGTATCGGTGTGTTCATTGCTCTGATGAAAACCGTTAACCAGGAACAGGGCGCTGCACTGACGCTCCGCGTTTGCCGAGGCGTCATGATAGTTGAAACCCATGTTGCCTTCATCTCCGGCTCGTCGTCTGTTGCCGCGCCGGCAGGCGCCGCCACCGATGCGGTAAGAGGACGCAGGGAAGTGGCGGCGTGCCGGGTCACCATTGGTCAGTCATCGATAGATGCTCGATCCGTGCGCTTTGGTCCGGGCAGGAGGCGCCGGACCAGGGCAGTGTAAGTGTGCCATTGACCAGAGAGTACCATGAGCAACAGATACAGAGCCACAAATGCGGTGAAACCGACCGACGTCTGTAGTGTGGGGCTCGCTGGAACGAGAAACAAACGTTGGAGCAGGATTGCCACCGTGGCCGCCGCGAGGGCGGCTGCAAGGAAGGGGGTTACCGTCCGAACGATGCGCAGGGTTCCCGCGGCTGACACCCGACCTCCCAGATACAGTTGAAACAGACCGAAGAGGACCTGCCATCCTGAAACGGAAGTCACCAGCCAGACAAGCTCGCCGGTCGCCGCGCCGGCGGCCGCGGCTGCAAGAGTGCCCGCAGCATAGACCACCAGCACGATCGTACGAAGCGCCCACTGGCCGCGCGACTCCAGGAGTGCGCGGCTTACGGTCGATGCGATCCGGAACGGTGCAGCCATCAGCAGCACCTGCATCACGACGATGGCCGGGTTCCATCGCCCGGCCCAGATCCACTCGATCACCAGCGGCGCCACCAAGGCCGTCGCAAGCACCACCGGCGTGACCAGCGCGAAGGTGGCCTCGAGGGTGTTACGGTAGGCTCGGGCCTGGCGCTGCGGCTCGTGCTTCATCCGGCTGAAGGTCGGCATCAGCACGTTCTGCATGCCGCTGGTGAATACCAGCGTCACCGCGCCCGTGAGCATGTAGCCGAAGAAGTAGTAGCCCAGCAGCTCGTGCTCGGCGATGAGGCCGATCACGAAGTAGTCCCCGCGGGTGACCATGGCGATCGCCAGGGCGCCCAGCATCAGCCACTTGGCATCGCGCAGCACGCCGGTGAAGAACGGCCAGGTCAACCTCTGTGAGCCGACGCGGTCAGGCAGTGGGCCGGCGCTGCGGCGGAAGGCGTACAACTCGTAGCTGCGCAGCATCACCTGGGGCAGCACGAAGCTCAGCGGCCCGAAACCCAGCAGGGCGAAGCCGATCATGCCCGCATTCCGGATGAGCGCGCCGAATGCACTCACCCGCGCGATGCGCCCGAATGCCAGGCTGATGGCCAGCTTCGCCCGGTAGATCATCACCCACGCGCCGATCACGATGGCCACGGCCTGCACCCAGAGCAGGTGCATCAGCTCCGGTGCCCCATACAGCGCCGCCAGCCAGGGTGAAGCCCCCACCAGGATGAGCGCAGCGAGCAGGTTGAACGCCAGCGAAAGGGCCAGAAACGGCCGCGCCAGTTGCCCGTACTCCTCCCCACGCTGGATCAGGATGCGGTTGAATCCGGCATCGATCAGGATGCTGGTGAACGCCATGCACGCCAGGGCCAGGGCGTAGACGGAAAACTCCTGCGGCAGCAGAAGCCAGCCGAGCACGATCTGCGAGATGAAGCCCCCGAGCTTGGTCACCGCGGTCGAGAACAGTGTCCACAACATGCCGCGGGCAGCGATGCGACCCAGCCCCCGGGCGGGGGGGGGG
>PUNN01000015.1 GCA_003552605.1 Phycisphaeraceae bacterium | reverse complement strand
CCCCGGAGCGCCCGGTACGCCCGGATGCCTCGGAGCCGCATGGCCATCGGCCGCGGACGGCCGCTGACCATGCCACCCAACCTTCTGTGGATATAAAGCCCCACGCAACATGTGTCATGCGCCCCCACCGGCCCGGCTGCGATCCATGGCAGGAGCTTCATCGCGCAAAAAAACACCCCGGCGTCGAGCCGGGGTGTGGGACGATCCGATTACAGCACGCACATGCAGCAGAACGGGGGTCAGTCGTTGGACCCGCCGCGATAGCCGCCCCCGCCGCTGCCGCCGCGACCACGGCCCCCGCCACCACCGCCGCCGCCGCGACGTCGGCCGCGGCCGCCACCTTCGCCCTGCCCGCCACCACCTTCATTGTCGGCACCAACGGACTCGGTGCGTCGGGGGCTGTCGGGGATCGGGTCTTCGATGCCTTCTTCAGTGAGTGCAGCGCGGCGGGACAGCTTCACGCGCCCCTGCTCGTCGACCTGGATCACCTTCACACGCACAAGGTCACCGACCTTGACCACATCCGTGACGTTCTCGACGTAGCCATCCTTCAACTCGGAGATGTGCAGCAGGCCATCCTGGCCGGGTACAAGCTCGACAAACGCGCCGAAGTCCTTGATCGATGTCACCCGGCCGGTGTAAAGCGCCCCCATCTTCACCTCGGCGCAAAGCTTCTCGATCTCCTCGAGCGCCTTCTCGGCCTTACCCACACCGACGGCGGAGACGAAGATGCTGCCATCCTCCTCGATCTCGATGCGGGCACCGGTCAGTGCCTCGAGTGCGCGGATCGTCTTGCCGCCCGGCCCGATCAGCTTGCCGATCTTGTCCGGGTGAATGCTCGTGCTGAGCATGCGCGGGGCGTGCGGGGAGATTTCCTTTCGCGGCTCAGCGATGGCATCTTCGATCGCATCAATGATCGTCAGCCGCGCCGCCCGCGCCATCTCGAGGGTCCGGCTGATCTGGTGCGCGTTCAGGCCGCGGATCTTCAGGTCGAGCTGGATCGCCGTGACCCCATCACGCGTGCCGGTCACTTTGAAGTCCATGTCGCCGAAGTGGTCTTCCTCGCCCTGAATGTCCACGAGATAGATGTCTTCCTGCCCCGGCTCATCAGCACCGACCATGCCGATGGAGATCCCCGCCACCGGTGCCTTGATCGGCACGCCGGCATCCATCAGCGCCAGCGTGCCGCCGGTGGCACTGGCCATCGACGAGGAGCCGTTGGACTCGAGAATGTCGCTGACAAGCCGCAGGGTGTAAGGAAACTCATCCACCGGCGGCAGCACGGGCACGAGCGCCTTCTCGGCAAGCTTGCCGTGGCCGATCTCGCGGCGGCCGGGGCCGGTGATGCGCTTGACCTCGCCCACACTGAACGGTGGGAAGTTGTAATGCAGGTAGAACTTCTCCGAGTATTCCTCGCCGAGACCATCGATGATCTGCTCATCCTTGCTCGTGCCGAGTGTCGCGATGACCAGCGCCTGCGTCTCACCCCGGGTGAACAGCGCCGAGCCATGCACCCGCGGCAGCACCCGCACGCTGCAATCGAGCGCTCGGACCTGGTCCATCGCGCGGCCATCGGTCCGCTTGCCGGCGCGGATCACCTCGCGGGTGATCTTCTCCTCGAGGTCGTGGATGACCTGGTTGGCATGGCGCACCTTCTCCTGCCACTGGCGGTACTCGACGTAGCCGGCGCTGGCGCTCGGCTCGGGCAGATGGGTGGCGAGAAAGTCATCGCAGGCCTGCTTGACCGCATCCTGGCGATCGAGCTTGCCCCCCTCACCGGTCTTGGCGGCGCGGAGTGGCTCGCTCAGTTGGCGATGCACGAGGTCCACGATCTCATCCGGCGGGGGCGTGGCCGGGTTGACCTTGTCCTTGCCCGCCTTGGTTTGAAGCTCACCGATCAGCGAAGTGATCGCCTGGACCGACTCGAAGCCGAAGGCGATGGCCTTCTCGATCTCGGCCTCGGGAAGCTCGGCGGCGCCGACCTCGATCATGTTCAGCCCATCGGCATGGCCGCACAGAAGCAGTTCGAGGTCGGAATAATCCATCTGCGCGATGGTCGGCATGACGACGAACTCGCCATCCACACGCCCCACGCGGACGTTGCCGACGGGGCCGAGGAACGGGATCGAGCTGATCGAAAGCGCAGCGCTCGCGGCGATGCCTGCAAGCACATCCGGCTCATTCTGCCCGTCGGCCGCGAGCACCCAGCACTGCACGAGCACTTCGTTCTTGTAATACTGCGGGAACAGCGGCCGCAGCGGGCGGTCGATGTTCCGCATGGTCAACGTCTCTTTCTGCGTCGGGGCACCCTCGCGCTTGCGGAAGCCGCCGGGGAACTTGCCCGCCGCGCTCAGCTTCTCGCGGTAGTCGACGGTGAGCGGAAAGAAGTCAATGCCCTCGCGGGGCTCGGCGGTGGTCACGGCGCCGATGACGACCGTCTCGCCGTGCTGCACGAGCACGGCCCCATCGGCCTGGCGGGCCATGCGGCCGGTCTCGATGCTGAGCGTGCGGCCGCCGAGTTCCATCTCGACGCGGTGAACCTGTAATGCCTGGGTGGGGGAAGTTGTCTGAGTCATGATCGCTGTCCTCTTTGCTGCGCGGTTGGCGTGTCTTTCGCCGGTTGCGGGTTGTCGGAAAATGCTCTGGCGTCGGGGCGTCGCGTAAGGGTTGATCGAGGCGCGGCCGGCGGGCACAGCCTGCCCGTGGCACGGCCACGCCACAAACACCGCGGCGTAGCCGAATGCCGGCTGGCAGGGCCGAGGGGTGATGAATGCAGGCGAGCGACCGGGCCGGCCGGAAACCACGCTATTACCGCAGGGCCACAACGCCCATGCCGTGGGCAGGGCCACGACCGGACGCCGCGGCGACGCAGAGAACAGAGAGATTGGTGCTCATGCTCACGCCAGCGGCTGTGAACCGCCACGACGGGAGCAGGGGCACCAAGCCCGCTGCCTCTACGTCGGCCCGACACTCGATTGCCATCACGCCAAACCGGCGCCGCCACGGGACCAGCCAGCCCCCCTTCCGACCGGCGGCCCCGCACGTATTTACTTGCGCAGGCCGAGCCGCCCGATCAACTCGAGATAGCGCGGCCGCTCCGTCCGGGCGAGGTAGCGCAACAGCCGGTTGCGCTTGCTGACAAGCATCAGCAGCCCCCGCCGCGAATGGTAATCGTGCTTGTGGGTACGCAGATGCTGCGTCAACTGGTTGATCCGCTCGGTGAGCAGGGCCACCTGCACCTCGGGCGAGCCCGAATCATCCTCACTTCGCCGAAAGGTCTGGATCAACTCCGCCTTTTTCTCTGCCGTCAACGACATCTCGGGTCCTTCTAACGCCAGGCGGGGGAGGGCACCAAGCCTTGAACCCCCACGCCGAGCGGGTTCCGTTGCCAGAGTGAGCAGTCTATCAGCACCGGGCAAGCCCGTCCACCGCCTCGCAGGGCAAACGCATGTAGACGCGAAACCGGGTGGCATGGTCAGCGGCTGTCCGCAGCCGATGGCCATGACGGCCTGTGATTGGGGGTTCGCCGCATGGCCATCAGCCGAAGACGGCTGCTG
>PUNN01000153.1 GCA_003552605.1 Phycisphaeraceae bacterium | reverse complement strand
TGGCCTCGGTTGCGCGATCTACTGCGGGCCCTACTGCGGAAGCGTCGGGGCCCGATTTCCGCAAGTCTCGAAACGCCATTGACTTACCATCCTGGCTCACCGGTTTCGAAAGCCGGTAGGGGGCTTGCCCCCTCGTGGGTTCGAATCCCACCCTCTCCGCGTCTGCGCAACGGCTCTTGTAAGTCCCTGAAAAACAGGGGTTTACAAGAGCCGATTTTTTTGGCACACCCAACTGTGCCAAAACTGTGCCAAAATCGCCTTTCTCAGCGGCCTTCGGAGACGGCAGTCTCGGGGTTGGAGTCGCCGCGGACGATCGCCCCGCGCTCGGCTGCGCGGGCGCCCGCGGAGGGGGTATAAGTCAGCTTGGCCATCCACTGGCGGGAGGCCTGTCGGTCGGTGTGGTAGTAGCGCCGGACCATCTTCGAGTCGGCGTGGCCGAGCCAGCTCATCAACATCTGCTCGGGCACGCCGCTGTTGGCGGCCTGGGAGCAGAAGAAATGTCGGAAGCTATGCACCGTCGCGTCGGCGAAGCCCGGCTCATCGGGCAGGCTCGGGAACCGCGGGGTGAGCGGCTTGATGACTTCGCGCCGGAAAATCCGCAACACCGTATCCGGCTTGAGGCCCCCGCCCCGTGGCCCCCGGAAGATCCGGCCATCCCGATGCGGCTTTAACTCCTCAAGGATCTGCCGCAGGTCTTCGTGGATCGGCAGTGTCCGCTCGCGGCGTCCCTTTGTCTTGCGCGCCCGTTCGCGCTGCGAACGCGATCCATGTCGAGAGCGATCGGGCAGATGAAGCACACCTTCTTCGAGATGGACATCGGGCCAACGGAGTTGGGCCAATTCCGAGATTCGAAACCCGGTGGTGGCAAGCGCCACGATCACGTGCCTGAGCCAGCACAGATCGCGCCGTTGCTGGCAGTGGTCAATCATCGCGGCGACCTGCTCACTGGAGAAACAGTACGTCGAGGTGGTGGTCACCTTGCGCAGCTTCAGCATGACGTGCGGAATGCCGGGAACGCCACGCCGCTCGCGCAGGTAGTTGATCACCTGCTTCAATGTGGTGAGCTCCAAGTATTGGGTTGCGTATGCGTACCCCTGCTGCTCAAGGTACTCGGCGTATGCCTGCAGAACATCGTCGTTGACCTGCTGGAAGTGCCGGACGCCTCTCTCCTCGGCGAAGGCGGCGAACTTCTGAGTGACGGGTTCGTAGCGTCGTCGTGCTTTCGCTGATCCACCTGCCACCTCAGCGCGGCCGACGTAATCGAGGTACAGGGCGATGCCCTCGGAAACGGGGAGCAACTGCTCCGGCTGCATTTCCAGCACGCGCGGGTCGGCGCGGCCGTGCTGTACGGCTAACTTCAGGTCGAGATGTCGGAGATTTTCCAGTGCTTCATGCTGCTTGCGCGAGCCAAGCGAGTGGCGTCCGAGCTGGATCGTGTTCGCGCGTCCGTCGGCGTAATAGACCCCCGAGGGGCGGCGGATGAGCCGCCACCTGAAGTACTGGCATGGAATGGTTTCACTTTGAAGGTTTTTCCGGTTCATGTTGGACTTTCCAGCGCGCAGCGCCCTCGTGGTCACCGCCGCATCCACCGCGGCGGCGGCCCCGGGACGCTCGCCTTGTGGGTGGGGTTCGCGGTGGTGGGTTGTTCATGGGCGGCGGGGGTTGCGCGGTGAGGCGATGGCTCTGCCTCCGGCGGCGCCCCATCAGATCGAGCCAGCGCATCGATCGTGGCGCGCGGCACGCCAATATGCCCACCCGGCCCATAGGGTTGAATGGCCGGAAGGCAGCCGCGCCGAATCCATCGGCGGACGGTGATCTCTGCGACACCGAGACGGTGGGCCGTCTGGCGCACGCTCAGGAACTGGCAGTGGTCGTCCCTGACCATGGAGGCGCACTCCTTTCGGACAAATCGGTCGACGGGTAGGGTGCCGCGTCCTTGGGCGCCGTTTCGTCTGCCTGCCGACCTGATTGGCTCTCTACTTCGAATCTCCCACGCTCTGTGCAATTTGCAAACGGAAAAGGTGGGGTGACGGAGGGCTGGGCGTGTGCGCCGGACTGCTCGTCCCCCAGCGGCTGCGATGAGAATCAGAGAGGAGTGGCCGAGGGGAAGCAGCAACGATCAGGGAAATTCGCCTCGGTCCCCTGTAATTATCGTGATTTCGAGGGTTTACATCTGTTGAGCCACCGGCCGCTGAGGGCGTCCGCCGTACCCGCAACCGCCCATGCGGGGCTGCCTGCGTCGCCCAGGGGGGCATCCGCAGATTTTCCAGCCGGGGAGCTTCTGCCCCGCAGAACCCAGCCCTCGCCGCCCGGGACCCGTCCCGCATTTTTCTGGTGGTGGCCCGCAATCCGCGTTGACCCCCTGGGGGTGGACACCCGGGCGCGGATCCCGAGCCGAACCCCCCTTAAGCCGGAAGCGCAGAGCCATCGGGAGAAGCCCCTTTCGCGCAGTCCCCCGGGAGCGCAGAGGGGGCTGGCACGCTGGCTGCCCCCGGGGTACTGCCCCCTGGGATGTTGTCACGGCGGCTTCCGGGTTTGGTTCGCCCGGATATCACCCGTAGCGGAGCGAGGAGACCCTTGGAGCGACCCCGGCGTGCTGGGTTCCCGAAAGGCCGCGCATGGCGGACGCCGCCTTCGGTAGAGAGCTTCACCGACAAGGCGCCCCACGGCCGAGAAAAACTCGACAGCGCCAGGGGCCGGACTCCTGCTGCTTGGACGTATCTTGTTCTTGCTATGGCGGTTCATATAAGGCTCCTTTCATTGGAGAAATGGGGGTAAGCCCTGCCCTGCCGGCGCACGTGGCGAAGCCGGCAGCGGTCGGGGCTGGAAAGCGGACCGGCGCTTTGCCATGACCGACGTAGTCACGCCCGCTACTTCGGCAGCGATGGGGTCATTCCCGGTCGGTCCACCGCACGGTGAGCTTCCAGCCCTCGCGCTCGATGACGCGGGTGAGCACGGTCTCGGCGCGGTGTCGGGCGGCGGTGATGTGGTTCGGGTTGCCCGCGGCCTCGCGCAGCTTCCTGCCGGCCTTCTCCATGGCCTTCTTCATCACCCGGTCCTCACCCGCACCGCCGATGGCCAGGTGCCAGGCACCGCTGCGGGCGATGTCGAGCACCCGTGTCTTGTCGGGATCGAGTTGGGCCGAGAGTGCGCGGGGTGGTGGGAGCGTGAGGGTGATGCGGCCGGCGGCTTCATCGTGCTCGAGGGTGGCGTGGTCGAGGTCGGTGGCGATCATGGCCTCGCCGCCGGCGAGCAGCAGACATCGCACGCCGCCGCTGTAGCCGTCGAGCCGGGCATCGACGATTTCCTGGTACGGCACGCGCAGCACGACGAGATCGGCGGCCTCGCGCACCTGCTCGATGCGGATGGGGGCGAGATCGCGCGGGTTGCCTTCTTCCTGCTCGCCGATGACGGGCAGGTGGCGGCAGGTGGTGACCACGATCAGGTGGCCTGCCCTGGAAAACTTGATCCAGCCTGAATGAGAGTCTCTACTGGTCACCATGGCCAAGGAGAATCCGATGTCAGGCAAGAAGCGTGTTCGTCACAGTCCCAGGCAGAT
>PUNN01000147.1 GCA_003552605.1 Phycisphaeraceae bacterium | reverse complement strand
CGAAGTTCAACCAGCCCGGCTGGATATTCATCGAGCTTCCGCACCGGTTCATGGACGATTACGCAACGGTGGTCCGGCTGACCTTCCCCGACGACACGGTGCAGGTCCAGGCCCCCAATGGCGGGCTGCTGAGGTGGAAAGGAAGGCCGGCGCTGGAGGAACAGGCGGTGGCCGAGGGGCGGTGAAGTGGCCCGGGCCGCGGGGTAGTGTGCGGGCAGTGCCCTTTCGGGGCCGACGGGCGGGGGAATCGCGGCTGGACAAGGTGGAATCGGGTGGGAGGGGGCAATTTTGCGTTTCAGATGTGGAAAAAATGTCCGTTTCCGGAGTATAGTGACATGCCGAAAGTTCGGGCCTTCCAGGTACGGGGGCTGGAAATGTGGTTCTACTGCGGAGACCACCGCCCCCGCATTTCCACGCTCGTCGGCCGGGTGAATGGGAGGTGCGGGTGTTCATCCAGGAGAACGAGGAATTCATGGTTGAGGTTGTCCGGCCCCCCTCACGCTCGGGTGAGTGGGAGTGACCTGAGGGCCTTGAAGAAGGGGGTGTTGAATTGTCGGGACAAGCTGCTTGCCGAGTGGGAATCGTCCCAGATGACTTGAGCGTTTCGGCACATGGAGATCGAAACGATGGTGGCGGATTCGAAACACGCCAGGATCAACATTGTCCTTCGAGGGCGGCTTGCGGACCTCGCCAGTGAAGCCTTGGCGCCGGAAAATGCGGCACGCCACTGCAAGGTGTGGTCCGACTGGCCGACGCAGCGCCTGGTGGGGGATACGCAGCCGCTGGTCGTTTTTGCTTACCTCCACGACCTCGCACGAGAGCGTGATCTCGGTTCGCGAGCAATGGGTGGACACAAACGGTTCATTCTTTTTCAGGATGACACCCCGATTGAATCGCTCGCCGAGTTGCTTTCATCGTTGGATGTGCGGACGCCGCATCGTCTGCATCTTGCGCGCCTCGAGCACGATACGGAGCGAACGTTTCTTTATCGCTTTCTATGCGGCGTGACCAGCGATGATGAGGCGAGCACGATCATGGATGCATGGTGGGATGGGGATGATCTCGTGGTGATCTCACCCGATTTCGAGCGGCTCCGGGTACCCGGAGACCGTGTGCCGGGGCTGCGGAATGCAGAGTCGGCTGAGCGGTCCCGGTTCGAGATTGATCCATATGGTGCCTTTCTCTATTGGCCTGGCCGTGATGTGCATCTTGGGTGGTCGCAACTCAAGCAGATCGTTGATCCCGAGGCTGTTCTGCGTGCCCGCCAGCAGAGCGAGCGTTTCAATCTGCGATATGGACACGCCATACGCTTACTGCGTCAGGCGAAGGGGTTGAGGCAGGCTGATATTCCGGGCCTCGATCCCCGCACGGTGCGCCGCATCGAGCAGGGCCGAAACCGGGCCACATCCAAGGCGCTGAAGAGTTTGGCTTCGGCCCACGGCATGGACGCGAACACTTACATGAACGAGTTGGCCAGACACATGAAGCCGTGACAACCGGCCGGGCCGAGCCGGGAAAAGGAGGAAGCGGCGGCGGGCAGCTACCGGCCTCCTCCTTCCGGGCCGCCGCCACCGCTTCGCATTCTGCCCCTCGCAGGGGCGTTCTACACCGCCATCGTCACATTCGGACCCGTGGTTGAGGGGGCGGGGGGCATGACACGCAGCGCGGAAAGCCGAGCATGGCTGGCTGTGTCAGCGGACTTTCCGGGGGTCTTCAGCCCGATGGCCATGCGAGGCCGCGAGGCGCTCGGGGCGTCTAAACCTGCCGAGCCGCATGGCCATCGGCCGCAGAAGGCCGCTGACCATGCCACCCGCTTACTTTTTACGGAATAGAGACCCCGCAAGGAGTGTCATGCACCCGGGCGGGGGAGGGCTGGAGGGCTGCTTGTTCGGCAGGGCGAACGCATGTAGCTTGGGTGGCATGGTCAGCAGCCGTCTTTACCGGGGGCGGCTGATGGCCATGCGGCGAACCCCCAATCACAGGCCGTCATGGCCATCGGCTGCGGACACCCCCGGAAGCCGCTGACCATGCCACCCGGTTTCGCATCTACATGCGTTTGCCTTGGCTTGTTCGGGGGCGGCTTTGACAATGTTGCGCCGCTGCGGCAGAATACTAGACCCTCCGGTGCGGCCACCCGCGGCGAGGCTCAACTCGCGCATTCCTACACCGCATCAATGACCACACCGCGCTTGTCCCCAAGTGCGCATTATTGCATAAGGAAACCACGATGGCGCTTCAGATCAAGTCACCTGAATCCTGCGAACTTGACCTCGTTTCGCTCGGCGAATGCATGGTCCGGCTCAGCCCGCCCGGCCACGGCCGCATCGAGTTCGCGAGTACGATGGAGGTGTGGGTTGGCGGCGGTGAGTACAACGTCGCCTATGCCCTCGCCCGCCTGGGCATGCGCACCGGCTGGGTGGGGGGGCTCGTGGACAATCCCGTCGGCGGCATCATCCGCAACCACGCGCGAAGTGCCGGCATGGACACGCAGCACGTGGTGACCCTGCCGTATGATGGGGTGGGACGGGATGCCCGCATCGGGCTCAACTTCACCGAGGTCGGCTCCGGGGTCCGCGCCAGCGTGACGATGTACGATCGCGGCCATTCGGCCACGAGCAAGCTCAAGAGCGGCGATGTGGACTGGCGGCGGCTGTTCAACGAGCGGGGAGTGCGGTGGTTGCATACCGGTGGCATCTTCACCTGCCTCAGCCCGACCACGCGCGAGGTCGCCCCCGAGGCCATCAAGGCCGCCCATGAGGCCGGTACCGTCGTCAGCTACGACCTCAACTTCCGCTCGAAGCTGTGGAGCAGCGAGGAGGCGATCAAGATCACCCGCCCGCTGGTGCCCTACATCGACTGCCTCATCGGCAACGAGGAAGACTTCCAGCAGGTGCTCGGCTACGAGGTCGAAGGCGCCGATACCTCAGGTGAATTGAAGGAACTGCCCATCGAGTCTTATAAGAAGATGGTACGGAAAGTCGCCAAGGACTACCCGAACCTGAAGATCATCGGCACCACGCTCCGCGAGGTCTACAGCGCCACCGAGAACGCATGGTCTGCGATCCTCTACAACGCCGAGGATGACACTTTCTATCAGGACTGCGTGCCGGGCACGGAGCAGCGGCTGTTTGTCGATCCACTGGTGATCGAGGATCGTGTCGGCGGCGGCGATGGGTTTGCATCCGGTTTCGCCTTCGGCTTTCTCAACGGGGCAAGGATCGACCGCGAGGCCGGCGGCAAGCAGAAAATCCGCTATGGCCAGAACCCCGACCCGCAAAGCTGTGTCAACCTCGGCACCGCCCATGGGGCATTGCTTCAGACCACCCGCGGCGATACCTCGCAGATCACGCTCGCCGAGCTTGAACGCGTGGCGACCGGTGGTGGTGCCCGGATCATTCGCTGAGCCGTCCTATGGCCGGGCCATGATGCGGCCCGGCCGCATCGTCGAACCGACCCGCCGCCTTCGCCGAATGGTTGGGCGGCCCTGTTTGCCTTGGAGAACTGGCCATGGCTGATCGAGCCCTGGAAGAAGCCGCCGAGTTGACCGTGCAGTACAACGCGCAGGGGTTGAT
>PUNN01000057.1 GCA_003552605.1 Phycisphaeraceae bacterium | reverse complement strand
CCTCACCCCAGCCCTCTCCCGAGGGGAGAGGGAGCAAGAGCCTTCCGCGGCGCGTGTCATGCATCCTCTGCGCTGTCGGATCACGGCCGGGGTTTGCCAGATGACGCCGCGGGGCGCAGAATGGGTTGTTCGCTGAAGGGGCCGATCTCCCGTGCTTCGTTCAGGCCGTATGCCCCGCGGCGGGAAGAGGTTGCGGTCACCCGGCCGGGTCTCGCCGCCGCAGGGCCTTGGTCGCCCGTCGCGGCGAGGCCGCCGCAGCATAAGGCCCCCGGATGGATGCCGGATACGCAGTGAGGAAGTCAACCCCATGGACCTGACCAGCCCCAGCTTTGCCCACCACGAGGACATCCCCGAGAAGTACACCGTCGATGGTGAGAACATCAGCCCGCCGCTGGAGATCCGCGGCGTGCCGGAGAAGGCCCAGAGCCTGGCGCTGATCGTGCAGGACCTCGATGCCCCTATCGGCATCTTCACCCACTGGGTGGTCTGGAACATCCCGGCCGACACCACGCGGATCGAGGAAGGGCAGGCGCCGCCCGGTGCCGAGGAGGGGATGAACGGTTTCGGCAACGTCGGCTACGCCGGCCCGTGTCCCCCTTCGGGCCGCCACCGCTACCGCTTCCGGCTCTTCGCCCTCGACAGCATGCTCGATGCCACCAGCCCGGACCGGCTGGACCAGATTCAAAGCGACATGCAGGACTGCATCCTGGACAAGGCGATCCTGACCGGCTGGTATGCCGAGAAGCAGTGAACGCACCGGCGGCCTCGCACCGCCGGCACCCTTTTCCACGACCGCCGCGCCTGACCGCGGCCGTGCCCTGATGAGGAGTTAGCCTCCCATGCCTCCAACCGCCTTCAGACAGTTGCAGCGCAAGCTCCGCAAGTTCTTCAAGACCGTGCACTTCACCGTCTTTGCGATCTCGATGACGCTGATCGTGCTGTTTGTGCTGTTCGGGGTGTTGTTCGCGCCGCAGGCACAGGCCACCTTCGGCTTTCTGCACGAGACGATCACCAAGTACATGGGCTGGTACTACATGCTGGTGGTCACGTTCTTCGTGGTGTTTGCGCTGTGGCTTATGTTCAGCCGGTATGGCAATATCCGCCTTGGCGGCCGGCATGAAAAACCCGAGTTCAGCTTTCTCGCATGGTTTTCCATGCTGTTCAGTGCCGGCATGGGCATCGGCCTGATCTTCTACAGCGTGGCCGAGCCGGCGTGGTACTTTGCCGACCCTCCCAAGGGCGATGCACGGACAGCCGAAGCGGCCAATACGGCCATGACATTCACGTTCTTTCACTGGGGACTGCATGCGTGGGCGATCTATGTCATCATGGCGCTGACGCTTGCGTACTTCGCTTTCCGATTCCGATTGCCCTTTACCATCCGGTCGATCTTCTACCCCATCTTCGGTGACCGCATCTACGGCCCGATCGGCCACACCATCGACGTGCTGGCGATTCTCGCGACGCTGTTCGGCCTTGCAACGAGTCTCGGCCTGGGGGTCATGCAGCTCAACACCGGCCTCGATCGCCTGGGGGTGATGAGCGAATCGACGATGAATCAGGTCATCCTCATCGCCGTGATCACCGCCATCGCCGTCGGATCGGTGGTCTCGGGGCTGCACCGAGGCCTCAAGTGGTTCAGCATCTTCAATCTCACGGTGGCGGTCCTTCTTATCCTCTTCATCTTCGTGGTTGGCCCCACACTGTTCAATCTGCGATTCCTGGTCGACAGCGTCGGCAATTACCTTCAGAGCCTGATCCACCTCAGCTTCTGGAACGATGCGGTCGGCAGCTCTCCCTATGAGGGGGAGTGGGGCGACGATGTGCCTGCCTCCGCCTTCCAGCGCGACTGGACAGTCTTTTACTGGGCATGGTGGATCGCGTGGTCCCCCTTCGTCGGCATCTTTATCGCCCGGGTGTCCCGTGGTCGAACCATTCGCGAATTCGTCGCCGGCTCGCTGCTGATGCCGGCAGTATTTGTCTTCATCTGGCTGGCGATCTTCGGTGGCACTGCCCTGAACCTCGAGCTCGAGGCTGGTGAGAAGGGGGCTGGTATCGCGGATGCGGAGTTGACCGCGGCATTGTTTGAAATGCTCGAACATCTGCCGCTGACCACCATCATGTCCATTATCGCCTGCATCCTGATCACGACTTACTTCATCACAAGTTCGGACTCGGCGACTTACGTGGTTGACGCCCTGATCACACGCGGAAGCAAGCGATCGCCCACGCGGCAGCGCGTGATCTGGGGCATCACCGAGGGCGGCATCGCGGCGGTGCTGCTGGTCGCCGGCGCGGCCTACGTCGAGCAGGAAGTTAACAACAACAATCAGGCCGGCGGCAATAATGAGGTGATGCTGGCCGAGGCTGAAGCCGAGGCAGACCCACCGGCCCTGCCGGGGATCGAAGAAGCCACGCAAGAAGGCGACAACGCAGATGAAGAGCCCAATGACGAAGAGCAGGAAGAGGAAGAAGAACCGCCCGATCCACTGACGGCGCTGCAAACCGGCGCGCTGACGACGGGATTGCCGTTTTCCATCATCCTGCTCGCCATCTGCTACTGCTTCCGCCGCGCCCTGCGCCGGGAGTTCGATGTGGAAGGTGTGGAATGGTGGGATGAGTATGCGTAAGGCATAGTGACAGCGAACCCGATCCCGCAGGGCGGGCAGCGCGGCGGCTGCCGGACAACGGCTTCGACAGCCCGCCGCGCTGTCACCGCTGATGCCTCCGCGGTGCCCTGCCTGCCGAAGCGACCATCAAACCGCACACCCATCACCCCATCCCCCCCGGAACCCCGGAACCCCGGGCCCCAGGGCAAGGGCTTTTCTTCAATAATCTGCGTCAATCTGCGAGAATCTGCGGACAAATCTCGATCCAAAGGAAGTCGGGAACCGTCCGCGGATTCAGTGGCAGAGAAAAGACCGTCCGCAGATTAGCGCAGATTGACGCAGATTCTGGAGATGAGGGGGGAGTGGAGGTGGCGATCATGCAGGGATGGACGCGAAATGCTCACACCAGGCTCCCCCAGCAAGCCCGATCGTTTTACCAATCCGCGCCGATCTGCGGACGATCTTCAAGGTGAGGGAAGTTGAACGTCATCTGCGGATGCAGCCAGATCGCAGGAGGTTCGACCGAGCCCTGCAAACCTTATCGATTCGTTACGCATGGTGGGGTGCATCACACGCGCCGCGGAAGTCCCTTGCTCCCTCTCCCGAGGGGAGAGGGAGCAAGAGCCTTTGGCGAGATAAGGCATGCGCGCTACTGGGCATCCGTTTCCGAGATGCGCAGCAGTTGCGATTGCTGGTTCACCTGCTGGCGCATGGTGAGGGTGACTTCGCCTTCGCGGCGGGTCTGCATCGTGTAGCCGGTGTTCGAGTGACGGCCGACCACCTCGCCGCGCTGAAGATCGAAGATGATCTGCCCATCGTGGGAAAGGTCATCAAGGTCGATGCTCACACCCGGCCCGGCCTGCTCGAGCAACTCGCGGTCGACCTCGAGCTCGCCACGGCCCTCGACGCTGACGGTGGCGATGGGGATGTCGGCGATGGATTCGGTGCCGACAAGCTCGTAATCGAGGTCCATGTCGAGCCGGCCGGG
>PUNN01000172.1 GCA_003552605.1 Phycisphaeraceae bacterium | reverse complement strand
GGTCAGCAGCCGTCTTTCCGGGGGCGGCTGATGGCCATGCGGCGAACCCCCAATCACAGGCCGTCATGGCCATCGGCTGCGGACACCCCCGGAAGCCGCTGACGCAGCCAGCCGGTTTCGCACCTACATGCGTTCGGCCAAGGGGCCTGTCACGGGCGGGGCATCGCACGGGCGGCTACACTGAGCCGGTGGCATTGTGTCTTGCCCGCCACGCCGGACTTACCGCCCTCACCGGTTGAACGGAGTCATCCCGATGGGCACGCTCATACGCTGGTTCACCAAGGCCCTCTTCATCCTGCTGGTGCCGCCCCTGGCGACGCTGGCGGTGGCCGTGGCCCTCGGCCATGGCTTCGCCGCGGTCCACCTGGTCTCAGACAAGGCATGGGCCGAGCCGGTGGTCAGGCACACGGGTTGGGTCTACCGATGCGTTCCCGAGGATCCGGAGCACTGGCTTACGAGCCTTACCCACGACTTCGGCAAGTTCCTCGGCGTGCCGGAAGAAATGCGTCACGCCGCGGCAGAGGTGCCCGAACCCGACGTCGAGAAACGCTGAGGGATGAAAGACAGGCCGGCGCCAGGTTCTGACCTCGGCCTGCGACACGTACACCGAGTCCCGACGGGGCCGGATGTCCCGCCGGAATCAACTGCCCCCCTCTGCCTGAACCCCCGGGAGACTTTGCATGTTCATTCTGCCATTTTTCGTCGACGTCGCGATGCGGCGTTATCCGGTGATGAACGTTCTGCTTATCCTCGCAATCATCATCTCTTTTTTCTTCCAGCTCTCTGCGGAGCAGTTCATCCATTCCGACCTGGTCCTTGATGGAGCTTCGCTCTCCGGGATGTTCGGACACGTGTTCCTGCATGCGGACTTGATCCACCTGCTGGGCAACATGATCTTCCTGTGGGCCTTTGGAAATGCCATCTGCGCCAAGGTTGGCAATATTGCGTACATCCCGATCTTCTTCATGCTGGCACTGCTCGCGGCGATCATTCACCTGGTCATGGACGGTGCACCGGCGATCGGTGCCAGTGGCGCGATCAACGGCATCGTCGGCATGTTCCTGATCCTGTTCCCCCGCAACAACGTCGCCTGCTTCTGGTTCTTCATCTTCTGGGGCGGCATGTTCCGTGTCAGTTCCTACTGGATGATTCTGCTGTGGCTGGCATTCGATCTCTGGGGCGTGGTTACCGGCGAGCAGACGGTGGCCTACTGGGCGCATATCGGCGGCCTGCTCGGCGGCGCGGCGGTCGCCGTGGTGCTGTTGAAGGGCCGTTTTATCGAGCCGCTGCGCACGGAAGAGACACTGCTGGATATTTTCGCAGCAAACGGCCCGGAGAAGCGATAATTTGCTGACCATGATCCGGGCCTCGCCGAGGCCTGCCCGCAGCGCCAGGTGAGGGGCAGCGAGGATCAAATCCTTCACCCTGTACGATTCACCGCCAGTTCAGTCCAGGTCGACGGCGATCACTTCATGATCGAGGATCGCCTCGATGGTCGTCTCGATGAATTCGCCATCCCATGCCCACGCGATTTCATCCCCGGACACCAGGCAGCGGACGCCTTTGACCGGCCGACCTGGGGGCACGTGGAGGCGGATTCGCTGGGGGGGTGACTGAATCAGTTCGCGGCAGGGACCACGCATCGACATCGGGTTGGTCAGGTTCACCAGGTGGCACGTCATCGAATCGCGCTGCCGCCACACCGCCAGGTCCAGCAGCCCTTGTCCCTCGACCTCGACGATGGGCCGCTCATCGAGTGCCCATCGCACCGTATTGGCCAGCAGCCGGCCGTGGTCGGGGGCCTGCACCTCGTGGAATGTCCGGTCAATATCCCAGTTGAAATACGCCACACGGCCGCTTCCGGCCCCGGCGGGCGCTTCGCGCAGGTACAGCTCGCGCTCGCTACCGGCCTCCCCCCGCGGATAGACCTCCTCCATCGGCAGGTCCGGATACGAGGCCACCCGCTTCACCGGCGATGGAAAGTCCACGCGCGGTGCCACCGGCAGCCGATGGACACCGTGGATGATTCGCGGCGCTGCCTCCAATCCTGAAAGCACCGGGTGCGGCGCGCTCAGTTCCAGATACGCGTTGCGCATCGGCCCCTCGACCTCGCCCGCAATCGAGACGCCGAACAGGTCACCAAGGCCCAATTGCTCGCGCCTGCCTCCTCTTTCATCAAAGCGCGATGTTTCGAACGTCGCCACCACCGACCCGCCGCGCTCCACGAACGCCACGATCTGCTCGCACTGGGCATCCGACAGCGCCGTGATGTCGGGCAGCACGAGCAGTTTGTACCGTTCGAGCGAATCGGCATCGAGCAGTCGATCATGCACCATATCAAAGCAGAACCGCTCTTCCAGCAGCGCCTGGTAGGCGCCGGCCACGGCATCGCCGATCCGCGCGCGGGCCTCGGCATCTGCGGCACAACGTGCCGATTGCTGCGAGTAGACCAGGCCGATGCGGGCGAGGTTGGCCTCATGTCGCAGGTATGGCTCATGGGCGGCGTGCCAGCGGAAGACCCGCTCGACCGGATCAAGCCATCGGGGATCGCGCACGATGCCGGAGAACTTGACAAACCACGGCCGCAGTCCCTGAGCGATGCCATCGAGCATCCAGAGGCGCAACTCGGCCTCTGACTGCACCGAATCCTTCCATCGCCACTGCTGCTCGAGCCCCACCGAGACAAGCCCCACCGCCGGCTTGTTCCCGAGCACCGCACGGTATTCCTTGGCATTCCTGCCGAGCGCCCAGAGCGGCATCTGGCCGTGTCGGCCCTGTCGGTCGGCGACCATCATCACCGCACGCCTGCCGCACGCCTCCATGTCCAGTTCGCTCAACGGGCCGCCGCCGATATTGGGGACCAGCCGCGCATCCGGCTCGATCGCCATGATGCGCTGCTCCCAGAGCTGCCACAGGTCCATGAGCCGGCGCTGGCGCCACGCGCTGTACTCAACCCAGTGGGCTGTGGGATCGCCTTGCCGGGGCAGGTCACGTCCACTGCGCTCCTTGAACAATGCCCGGCAGCTTTCGCAATAACACGGGCCCGAGCCTGCCCACCGGTTGCAGAATATGCCCTCGACCGGATAGCGATTGACGATTTCCTCGGTCACGCGGGACATGAAGTCGAAACTGTAGGGGCCGAGCGTACATGTCACCCAGTAGTCAGGGTGCGACCAGTGTCGGCGAGGCCGGCCGTCGGCATCGCACGCGATCCAGTCAGGATGCGCTTGCGCCACCGAGTCATGGCAGGCGTGCGGATCGGTCCGGGCCAGCGCCACCATCCCCATCTCATGACAACCGGCAAGCAATTCACCAAACGGATCGGTCTGCCCCATGAAGGGACTGCGATAATGGCCGGGCACCTGTGTGGGGTAGAATGCCATGCACCCACCAGCACTGAGGCACACCCCCTGCGCCTGCACCCGCTTGAAGTAGTCCAGCCAGAACCCGGGGTCGTAACGGCCCGGGTCATTGCCGACAAACGCCATCTGGGCCCACCGCATCGGCCGGTCGGCCCAGGCTGGAACCCCTTCATGCGCCAACGGTTGCTGTGAGGCCGGCCCAGGCTGTGCGTGATCTTCGCTCATGGCAAGGCATTGTGAGGTGCCAGAGCACGGGCGTCCAGCGATCTCACCGTGGCGAACAGTCCGGGGGGTGCATGATACGCGCCGCGTAACGCCTTTTGCCCCCTCTCCCCTTGGGAGAGGGTTGGGGTGAGGGGAAACGCGCGGGGCCCGTCCGAACCAGCCCTCACCCCCGGCCCCTCTCCCAAGGGGAGAGGGGGGTGAGGGCCCAGGCGACCAGCCGCGATACGTGTCATGCACCCCAGTCCGGGATGCAACATCTTCCAGGAATCATGCGTTATCCTTGGAATTGCGTGTACGGGCAAGGTGGCGGCGTCGCGGAGGTTGGCGACCGCCGCAACGCACGGTTCAACGGCCGAAACGGGCGAAGACGACCTTGCCCCGCACGTCGCCACCGCTTCAGCACTCCATTCACGGAGACAGATCGCATGAATCTTCCGACCAATTCCACTGTATTGTCCATCTCACACCTTGCCGTCATCGCGATGCTCATGGGGGGCCTGTTCCTACCCGCAGCCCCCGCCTCGGGCGATGCGGATGGGGATGAGCGCTGGCAGGATGTCATCGTCGCCATTGATGGCGCCCCTGACCTGCACCTCGGGTACCGCGATGGCAACTGGCGGCCATCAAGCCGGGCCCACCATCGCGATATCGACAATGAAGGTGAAGTCGATGCCGAAGCGGCCGATGGCGGCTATCGGCTCGATGTCGACACCCCGGTGCAGAACCGGCCCGGCTCTTCGCGCATGTTGACCCACCGGTTCACGCTCGAGATCGAGCGCAAGGGCGATGGATTCAATGTCGCCTACGAGGGCAAGTGGCAGTCGGAGCAGATCGCCGGAAACACCGCCGCGCTGCTCGGCGCGGCGTGGGCCGAGCCGGTCACGGCGTGGGAGGCTCCGGTGGAGCAAGTGGCCGCCGAGCCCGTGGAAGGCGTGGACCGCCGGCCATGGCATGAGGTCATTGTGCCACTCGATGATGCGCCGGACCTGCGGCTGGGCTACCGGGAGGGGAAGTGGCGACCGACCACGGAGGTCCGACACGGTGGCATACGCAATGAAGGCACACTCGAGGCCGCGCGGAGCGAGGGACGATACCACCTGCATGCCCGCACCGAGCACTGGTCCCGGCCGGGGGGCAGCCTGCGCGACCACCATTTTGAACTCGTGGTCGAACACGATGATGGCAGGATGACCATCGACTACGAAGGCCGCTCGCACAACACCGAGGGCCGGGTCGAGGTCGCGGTCGGCCCCATCTGGCCCGAAGCGGTGGAAGGCTGGAAGCCCATCGAGCCCAACGAGCACCCACGGCTGTTCTTCCGCAAGGATGACATCCCCGAACTCCGCCGCCGCGCTGAGACCGAGGCGGGCAAGGCCATCGTTGAGCGGCTTCGCAAAACGCTCGGCAATGATGGCAGGAAGCTGCCGGATGTATTCAATGAAAACCCGCCCTCGCGCTACGGCGCACGAGGGATCAACGAGTTGCCGATGGGGGCCTATACCACGTGGCATGGTGCCGGTTACGGCTTCCTCTACGTGCTGACCGGCGAGGAGAAGTACGCGGAGCTTTCGCGCAAAGCCGTGGAGCTTGCCTTCGAGGGCAAGCTCGACCGCGATGAGCGGTACAACTGGAAGAGCATCGGCGGTGAAATCCGCGTGGGACCGGTGGTGGCGGCCATCGCCATGGCCTACGACTTCTGCTTCGATGCCTGGGATGAGGACTTTCGGAAGAAGGTCGCCCGGAAGATACTCGAGTACGAGTCCGAGCAGGCGACCACCGACAACGTGATGAAGCTCGATACGGTCATCCGCAACCCCCGTCACCACCCGGCGAACAACCACTGGGGCAGCCAGGTGGGCGGCGCGGGCATTGCGATGCTGGCCATCCGCGGGGATGATGGGGTGGATGATGAACTCGTGGATGAGTATCTCGACCTCATCCGCTACCACGCCAGGCTCCAACTCGAGGAGGGCTTCGGCGAAGGCGGCTGGCACAGCGAGGGCACACACCCGGGCCGGATTCCGGCCAATACCGGCTTCATCGAGTTCATGCGCGCCTCGCGCCATGCCGATGGCATCGACTACATGGCCAATCGCGATTCCGCGCGGTGGATGGCGCTGCGATGGGCGATGGAGATCATCCCCTCGGACGTGACCACCCGCGGCGGCGGCCGCAGCGAGCGCGAGGTGGCAAGCCGGCCCCTCGTCCCCCATCGCGGGGACTACGGTGATGATGACCTCTATCGCCGCAGCCCGATGCTCTCCCACGGCGGCGAGTTCAGCCAGGGCTTTGGCGTGCTCGATGAGCAGGACCGCCGCGCGATGCGGTGGGTGTGGGACCACTTCATCGCCGATGGCGAGGAAAAGCGCCCGTGGGATGTGGGCAAGTATCCCCACCGCGCGGTCCACGCCCTTATCAACTGGCCGATTGATGAAGCACCGATCAACCCTGCCGAGGTTCTGCCGCACATCCTCGTCGACCGCGACAAGGGCTATTTTGTCTTCCGCGAACGGTGGCAGGACGAACACGATGGGCTGGTAACCGTGCTGCTCGGAGAAGCCGACCACACCGGCTTCAAGCACGTCTCCGGCGGGCCGATCCGCGTCTGGGCCCGGGGCTGGCAGGTAAGCTTCCGCGGCTTCAGCCGGGCGCAGTTGGTGGCGATCGACAAGCACGAGGCCGGCAAGGAGGCGATCATCAGCGCACGGCGGGGCGGGGAAACATCAAGCGTGCTGGTGGACGTCAGCGGCGAGAGTGGTGCCGCCGTGCTGGTGGCCCTGGCCGGCCCTCGCACGCACCAGCGCGATGACCTTGAGCAAGACCGCGATGGAAAGTGGCACATCGAGAAAACACTCGAGGCCGGGGGGCATCGCTGGAACGTGCTGGCCATTGGCGAATGTGATACCCCAGAGATCGCCGTCGCTGACGATGGCGATGCTGTGAGCGTTAACGGGCAGGTGCTGCGTTTCGACGGTGAGCGCATCACTGTCGACGAGTGGGACTGAGCGGGCAACCCGGCCGGGCACGATCTGTTATCATGGAGGGTTCCCCCGAGATGGAGCCCCTCATGGCAACGACGATGCAGATGGCCGAGCTTGAACTGGTCGATGCCGACCACCCCGATGCACAGCGGGTGGCGGTGCTGCAGGCGCCCGGCAAGATCGAGATGGCCCACGCCCGCATCCCTGACCCCGGCGATGGTGAAATTCGCGTCAAGGTCAAGTGGGTGGGCATCTGCGGCAGCGACCTCGAGACCTACCGCGGCACCCGACGCCCCGAATTCATCTCCACACCCATGCGTCTCGGCCACGAGGTGGCCGGCACGATTGACCGGGTGGGGCCCAACGTCGTGGGCGTGAAGGTGGGCGATCAGGTCACTTGCCGCTACGTGTGGGGTGCGTTTGCTGAGTACATTGTATGCACACCGTTCAATGTCAAGGTCGTGCCGCCCGAACTGCCACTCAAGGAAACCAGCCTGATCGAGGTGCTGCCCGGTGTGATCCATACCGCGGAGCTTGCGGACATCCGCTCGAATACCACCGTGCTGATCACCGGTCAGGGCGTAAGCGGGCTGGTGCTGACGCAGGTGCTCGCCCGATACAGCCCGGCGGCCCTGGCGGTGACCGACCTGAAAGACCGCAACCTCGAGCTCGCGCGCAAATACGGGGCCACCCACACCTACAAGCTGCCCTCGGCCGACACACCGACGATGGACGTGGCCGGCGATGACTTTCCCGATGGCTTCGATGTGGTGGTCCCCTGCCTGCTCGAGGGCGATGGCATGGTCGATGCCCTCGATTGCTGCCGCCTCAGTGCCAGGATCGTGATGTACGGCTGCATCGGCGTCTGTAATCAGCCATTCGACTTCTTCAAGATGCACCGCAAGCGCGCCGAGATTTATTCCACCGAGCCCCGGCGCGACATCGACATGCGGCGGTTCTTCCAGGAGTCGGTGCAGATGGTGTGCGATGGTCTTGTCAACACCTCCGAGATGGTGACCCACACCTTCCCGCTCGAGCAGATCGATGAAGCGTTCCGCATGCGCAACGACAAGGCCAGCGATTCCATCCACGTGCTCGTTGACTGTGAACAGCGCACCTGATGCCGCATCGCCCGCCGGCCCACTCCCCCGCCGTGGCCACCCACCACTTTCTGCCTGATTTGTGATATTTGAAGGGATCACATGGACCTCACTATTGACACTGCCCGCCCCGTCGCCCCACTCGAGCATTTCTGGCAGTCGACCGGATTCACACCCGCTGCGCTGCTGCTCGATGATGACATGCAGCAGCAGCTTGAATATCTCGGGTCGGTGCCCTTCGGGGGTGTCACGCACGTGCGCATCCATTACCTGCTCGAGCTGGTGCGTGGATCGAACCTGTACGATGAACACCCGGACATCGACTGGTCCCTGCTCGATGAGGGGCTCGATGCACTGCAACGCGAGGGCCTGAAGCCGTTCTTCGAACTGATGGGCAATCCCGGTGGCTATTTCGACAACTTCGAAGACGATCAGCAGGCCCAGGCATGGCGCCGTTTCGTGCGGATGCTCGCACAGCACTGCATCGACCGTTACGGCCGCGAGGAGGTGCGCTCATGGTATTTCGAGACGTGGAATGAACCGGATGTGGGCTGGTGGAAACAGTCGAACCGCGCATTTCTCATTTACTACGATGCCTGTGCCAATGGTCTGCGCGATGTCGATGACCAGATCCGCTTCGGTGGCCCCGGCACCGCACGGCACATGAGCGAGCAGATGCTCGGCCTGTTGCGCCACCTTGACAGCGGAACGGATTACTTCACCGGCGGAAAGCCGAAGGTGGATTTCATTTCCGTGCATGAAAAGGGCGCCGAAAGCAGCCCTGAGGACCTCAATCCGGACATGCGTGGGGTGGTCGAGCGCGAAGCAGCACTCATCGAGCACATCCGCAAGATGCATCCTTCCCTCGCCGATGTGCCGATCATGAACAACGAGTGTGACCCGCAGGTCGGCTGGAGCGCCACCCATTCATGGCGCGGCCAGCCATATTACGCCGGCCTGGTCGCCCGGACGCTCAACGACCACCAGCGGCGGCTCACCGATGACCTCGGCGCCCGGTACGTACTGCTCGGTAATGACAATGGCTTTCTCGGTTTCTGGGGCCAGCGCACCCACCTGGCGCGGTTCGGCAGCGACAACCACCGCCGTTATCGCCGCTTTGAGCAGGTCAAGAAGCCGGTCCATAACGTGATGACCATGCTCACCCTGCTCGGTGATCAGCGCCTTTCGGTAAGCGGCGAGCCGGCCGTCTACGCCGATCTCGGCATCATCGCCACCCGCCGCGGCGATGAGCAGGTGGCGGTGCTGGTCTACCACAGCCGTGATCAGATCATGAGCAGTGGCAGCGAGCCGGTGCGGCTTTCAATCGAGAATGTGCCTTTTGACGACGCCTCGATCGTCCACTATCGCATCGATGAGCAGCACGCCAACCCCTACCGGCTCTGGACGGGTGTGCAACGGCCCTTCCCGCACCACGTCACTCCCGAGCAGGCGGAGTTGTTTTCACGGATGCGGCGTGAGCAGGAACTGGCCAGCCTCGATGGGCCGCGGCCTGCGCAGGTGCAAAACGGCCGTCTCGAACTCAGCTTCGACCTGCCGCTGCCCGGCGTCAGCCTCATCCTTCTGACACGCAAACCCTCCACCGCGCCCGGGCCGGTAAAGGGATTGCGCTCGCGGCGATACCACGGCTGCACGGGCCAATCGCAACTCATGCTGCGCTGGCAGGATGAGGGCAGCCGGGCCCTCCATACCTACGAGGTGATGTGGAGCCCGGATCAAACGCAACCACCGCAACGCATCAACGAGCCGGACCTGCTCTGCACGGCCTTCCTGCACGTGGCAGGCGATGTGCGGGGGGTGTATCGCGTTCGGGCCGTGGATCAGTGGGGCCGAGCAGGTGAAATGTCGGCACCGATCGAGGTGGCATGAAATTGCGGCACCTCGTTACCAAAGCCCCTGGCGCCGGGAGTGCAGAATGCCACTTTGGGGTCAAGGCGCGGATGGCACGTCGTTGCCGCGGCCTCCTGCATCATGGTTCGGATGACATCCATTCCCGCGAGGGGCGGTAGCTTGCCGGCCCGCCGCTGGTCCTGCCCGCCTTTTCCGCCTGGCTCTGGCGGTAGGCTTCCGCCTCCCACTGTTCAATGAACGATCGTTGGGCCTCGGTCATCGGGTGGATGCCACCGAGCTTCGCCGCGCCCGCCATCACGCGCATCGCCTGCTGGTAGATCGCCCCCGCCGTCCGCGACTCGGCGGCGGACCTGCCTGCGGCGAACATCCCCAACCCCGCGGCCAGCACGATGCGCGGCGGCAGGCCGTTCGCATCAAGGTACGACCGCAGTGCTTCATGCACGTAATCTTCCAGGGCAGACCTGTATCCATGCCCCCCTTCACACACCGAGGCATCCAGCCAAAGGGGAAACGAACCGGCATAGACGACCTGATCGGGCATGAGCGGCCCGAGCAATGCCATCTCACGGCCGCGCTCGCCGCAGACAAGTGCCCGGACAGGTTCGCTGTCATCGAAGCAGATATGCCATTGCCCACTGCCTTGCCCGGCCATTTCCCTGTCTGCCTCTCCCACCTCAGCCAACTGCCGCGCCAGCACCGGCCCAAGCGTTTCGCTCACCGCCTCGGCGGTGGCCGATGCGCTCACGGAGACAGGCCCGAACGGTGCCTGCTCGCCCTCGGCTGCCAAACGGGTGGCGATGGCATCCATCAGTTTCCATGTCAGTTCGTGGATCACATCGGGCTCATCGGCACCGATGAAGAGTCCGTGATTCTGCACCAGCACCATGGTCGGAAGCTCACCGTGGCGCCGGCGATAATTCTCTACATGGTCATGCATGGCACGGGCGAGCGGCAGTCCCGGGTCTACGTAATCCATCCAGAGCAACCGCTCGCCCATCAGTTCCGCCGCGATCTCCCGGCCGCGGGTGCAGCAGCCGAGGATGTTGGCCAGGACAGGGTGCGTGTGGACGACAAATCGGCCGGGCAGCAGCGCATGGAGCACGCATTCCACGCTCGGCCGCCGCGCATCGTCCGGATCGACCTTCGCATCTGCGATGCATTGGTTCTGCAACCGGTCACAGGCCTCGCTCGAATCCGGCAGCGGCACCTGCATCAGCGAAAGCAGCTTCGCCCGATCGAGCGGGACGAAGCCTTCCCGGTCGATGGCCTCGAGGGCAAAGCCGGAAGCCTTCACCCACAGCGTGGTCTCATCCTTGGCCGAGGTGTTGCCCCCACCGGCAAGCACCATGTCCGGGTCGGCCCCGTAATGGCGGCTGAGGCCGATCAGTGGTTCGAGCAGCGCCGAGGCCCCGTGTGATGAGGATGCATCTGTCATGATAGATTCCCGTGTCCTGCCAATGGCCGGTTACGACCGTTTGCCCAGGACATCCTTCTCATACTGCCGCACATCCTGCAACCACGCGAGGCCTGGCGGCACACTGTTGCGAAGACAGTAGTAATCCCAGACGGCGCCCAGTGGCAGCGTGCGGCACTCTTCCAGCAGGGCGAGCCGGCCGGTGTAATCGCCCTCGGCTTCCATCGCCACGAGCGTCTCCCTTGGCATCAGCAGCGCCTCCAGCAGCGCCTTGAGCATGCTCCGCATGCCGATGATCCACGCGGCGATGCGGTTGATGCTCGCATCAAAGAAATCCAGGCCGATATGCACCCGGTCGAGGCAGTGGCCACCGACAACCTCACCGGCAATCGCCCGCACCTGCTCATCCAGTGTCACCACGTGGTCGCTGTCCCACCGCACCGGCCGCGAAACATGCAGCAGCGCCCCATCGAGCTGCATCAACACCGATGAAAGCTTGTCGGCCACCGACTCGGTGGGATGAAAGTGCCCGCTGTCAAGGCACAGCAGGATGTTCCGCTGCACCGCATAACCGAGATAGAACTCGGCGCTGCCCACGACGTAACTCTCCGAGCCGATTCCGAACAGCTTCGACTCGACTGCATCGCGCATGTGCGCGCGATCCATCGGCTGCTCGAGGATCGCATCGAGCGATTCGCGCAGCAGCTTCCGGGGCGTCCACCGGTCGGCGGGCGTGTCCTTGAAGCCATCAGGAATCCAGATGTTGTTGATGCATGGTGTGCCGAGGACGCTGCCCATGTGCTGCGCAATGCGCCGGCAGGCACGGCCGTGATCGATCCAGAACCGCCGTACCCCTTCATCGCGGCTTGCGAGGGTGAAGCCATCGCGGAGCATGGGGTGTGAGAAGAAGGTGGGATTGAAGTCCAGTCCCAGCCCGCGCTCGACCGCCCAGTCGATCCAGCGGGAAAAATGCTCCGGTGCCAGCGTATCACGGTCCGGCCGCGTACCCGTGGGCTCGGCGTAGATGGCATGCAGGTTCACTCGGTGTTGGCCGGGAATCAGGTTCAAAGCCTTGTCGATGTCGGCGCGGAGTTCATCCCCATCGCGCGCCCGGCCCGGATAAGCACCCGTGGCGAGGATGCCGCCATCGCTGAGCGAGCCGCCTTCGAAGCCGGCCACATCGTCGCCCTGCCAGCAGTGCATCGAGATGGGGATGGACTCCAGCCGCCGCAGGGCCGCCTCCACATCCACACCGTGGTTGCGGTAAGTATGCCTCGCCGACTCGAATGCCTGCTCAATCGTTCGCTCTTGTGCCGCACTCATGAGAAAACCTCTGCTTGGAGTATGCAACTGCCTCTCCCTCCGAGGGACCGGGGGGCCGGGGGAGGATTGGGATGAGGGCATGTTCATGATGGCCCCCTCGAGCCATCCCACTCCCTGGCCCCTGGTAGAGCCGTCGGCATTCCGTGCCGGCGGCCCTTCCGTAGCGTGACCTCACCGGCCCCGAGCCTGTCGGCACAGCGGGCAACCCGCACTCCGCACGCCACGGAGCCATCTCCGCCTGATACCACACCTCGATCGTCGCGACAAACCGGCAGCGCTGACCTCCGGCTTGTATCAGGTCGCGGCCGGCACCAACACGCCGCACGTGAGGCGTGAAATCACCTCCCGTGAGGCTTGCAGCCGGGCGCCATCGCAGCGGCACAAGGTCACCCAACGACGTTGCAGCCCCCCTGCCACCGGGCGCCAAACCCCTGAAAATCGGGGTGTTTCGGCCCTTGCACCACCACGCGGCTCCATCCTGGCTGAGCCAAACCCCCGAATTTTGAGAAAATTTGAGCCCGAGGGGCAGAAAATGCAGGAATTTTCGGGTTTTTTCCGGCCGAGATGTCGCGGCGCCGGCTTTCCACCGCTACAATCGCGGCAATCACGGATGCTCCGAGGATCGGTCTGTCGCAAGGAGAGCTGACCATGGCTAAGAAAAAGGCCGCCAAGAAGAAGGCTTCAAAGAAGAAAGCCACCAAGAAGAAGGCGACGAAGAAGAAAGGCGCCACGAGCCGAGCCGCATCGAGCAAGCCACTGACCAAGACTCAGGTCTTCGGTGCCATCGCCGAAGCCAACGACCTGACGCGCAAGCAGGTCGCCGGCGTGTTCGATTCGCTCGCGGAGCTGATCCAGAAGAACATCTCCCGGCGCGGCCCGGGCGTGTTCACCATCCCCGGCCTGCTCAAGATCAAGAGCGAGAGCAAGCCGGCACAGAAGTCGCGCCTCGTGCGCAATCCCGCCACCGGCGAGATGGTCATGAGCAAGCCCAAGCCAGCCCGCCGCGTGGTCAAGGTTCGGGCGCTCAAGAGTCTCAAGGACATGGCCTGAACCGCCCCCGCCTGCGCCCCGGCGCAGGCACGCATCAACGTTTCGAACGATTCATCAAACGACCCAACCCCGCGACACCCGACGACCGATCCGTGATTCTCCCGCCCCGGGCACGCTCCGATGCCCGGGGCTTTTTCTTGCGCCACCACCAGATCCAGCCCTTTACACACCGATGATGCGGAAAGAGCCTGCAAGCGAGCGCGCATCAGTCAGCCGGCGCTTGCTCATTGTCCAACGGCTGTATGCTGCGCCACCCCATCGCCATCACCACCACCATGATCGCCTGAAACCCCAACCCCACCACGCCGGGCAGGATCGGTGGTAATGGTTGCGGCCAGGGTGCCACACCCGGTGTGGACAGCGCACCGGCAGGGCCGGCCAGTACCAGGGCGAATGCGATTGGCCCAAGGGCCATCTGCCAGCGCGGCGACCACGGATTCACCGCGCCCAGTGACAGCATCGGCGGCAACACCAGCAGCAGTGCCATCAGCCAAGGCCAGCCAGCCAGTAATCCCAGCAGCAAGGAGGCCGCCAACCACACAGCAACCAGGCGGTGCCAGCCGGCAATCACGCTGTCGGCCCGGCCCGAGAGGCGCTCGGCCATGCGATGGCTGAGCCAGCGTTGCACCATGCCCAGCGCCAATGCCCCGATCGCCAGGGGCAAGGCCGCTTTGCCGGCCTCCGCCACGCCCCAACCGGCCAGATCGCCCACGGCGAGCAATGCGGCAATAAACACGATCGCACCGGTCAACAGGTCCGCACTGCTCCGCAATGCCCGCATTGCCGCCAGTGACTGACAGATGATCGGATCGGCATAGTAGAGTGCCGGCAGCAACAGTGCTGCATGCAACCACCGCCACGTGTCCGTGACTGTATTCACCGCGATGGCCAGTTCGACCGCCCCTGACAGCAACGCCAGCACCAGCAGGACCGCCGCGGCCCGGCCGAGGCGGCACCGCCACACATCCGGCCCTTCGGTTCCAACGGCCATGCCGAACGCCGCGAGGATACCCGCGATCCGCGGATCATCATCCTCAGCCTCGACATGAAGCCGCTGAGCAGTCAGGTCCAGCCGGTTGTCGATGCCCGCCCCGCTCAGCCGCGCCGAGATCGACCGTGCAAGGGTCGGATCCTGCAACCCATCGAGCACCATGACCCATCGTTCATCTGCCATGGCCAGATAGTCCCCATCCTGCTGCGCGCCGGCAAGTGAGTGGCCCGGCACAGGGTGAATGCATGCCCCCGTGAGGCCGGGTGGAACGGTCAGCGACTTTCGGGGGTGTCCGGGGGTGTCCGGGGGTGTCCGGGGGTGTCCGGGGGTGTCCGGGGGTGTCCGGGGGTGTCCGCAGTCGATGGCGATGGCGGACTGTGGCGACTATTCGCTCCATGGCGAGCAGCCGAACTTCCGGGGGCCGCTGCTGAGGCAGCCGTCTCCTGTACGCGTTTGCGCTGCCCCCCGGCCCCCCGGCCCTGGTTCAGCCCCTTTGGCCATGGATCGGGCCCGAGCGCAGCGCGTGAAAAAAACAGAGCCCGGCGCCGTAGGCGCCAGGGCTCTGCTGGGGGGAGGCAGGGATAAGCTGTGATTTCAGCGGGTCAGACCTTGACCTGCTGGAGGCGGCTCTCGAGCGCCTTGAGCTCCTCTTCCAACTCAGCCGGCAGCCGATCGCCGAACTGGGCATAGTGTTCGCGAATCCCGGAAATCTCCTCGAGCCAGCCCTCGGGGTCGACCGCGAGCAGGCTGTCGAGGTCACTGTCAGAAAGGTCGAGGCCATCGACATCGAGCGAGCCCTTGGCCGGCAGGTTACCGAGCGCCGATTCCACCGCATCGGCCTTGCCGGTGCAGCGTTCCACGATCCACTTGAGCACCCGGCTGTTCTCGCCGAAGCCCGGCCAGATGAATTTGCCATCCGGGCCCTTGCGGAACCAGTTGACGTAGTAGAGCCGCGGCATCTTGTCGCCGCCCTTGCGGCCCATCTCGAGCCAGTGGCGCAGGTAGTCGGCCATGTTGTAGCCGCAGAACGGCAGCATGGCCATCGGGTCACGACGCAGTTCGCCGACCTTGCCTGCGGCGGCAGCGGTCTTCTCCGAACCCATGATCGAGCCGAGGAAAGTGCCCTGCTGCCAGCTCGTGGCCTCGGTCACCAGCGGCACATTGGTTGCGCGGCGGCCACCGAAAAGGATCGCGCTGATGGGCACACCGCGGGGGTCTTCCCATTCCGGCGCGATCACCGGGCACTGCGCGGCGGGGGTGGTGAAGCGGGCGTTGGGGTGGGCGGCGTTACGCCCGCAG